>CAYZJP010000003.1:0-89701 GCA_964478755.1 uncultured Klebsiella sp. | reverse complement strand
CCCGCGCCCACCCACCACCCGGTCTGCCGCCTCACCGTCTCGGTTTCGACGGCGCAGCCGGCTGCTCAAACCTGGAACCATGCTTTCGCGAGGACGATGCGCTGCTTCTTGGCGACGGCCTCACTAGCCTTGAGCACGCTGACCGTGGCCTCAAAGCCATCCTGCGCGGTGGCGGCGGGCTGGCGCGGCACGGTGGTGAGATGCTTTATCAGCGCCGCCTTGTCGGCGTCGCCGAAGGTGGCCTTGAAGTCTTCGATGGCGTTGCCGACTTCGTTCGCGTTGGTCAGAAAGGCTTCGAGCGCGGCCTGCAACGACGTGTTCACCGGCGAGGTTTCCTCCGCTTGTTCGCCTTGCGCCACCAGCTTGGTGGCATTGGCCACGAGCGCGATGCCGGTCTCCTTGTGGAAGTTGTCCTTGCGCGCATAAACCTCCCAGCCCAGCAGCGGCGCGTCGGACTCCTTGAACATCCAGGCCTTCGCGCCGCGCATCATCACGGCCGCGTCGGTGCCGTAAATCATCTCGTAGTCGGAGTCGAAAGAGTTCGCGAGCGTGGCGTCGTAGATGAAGTTCACGCCCTGTCCATACTCGAAGACGCACTGCGCGGTGTCGGCCACGTTGCGTCCGTCGTTCCATTGCAGAATGCCGCCGAAGCCGGTGACGGCCACGGGCAAGTCGCGGAGGAACCAAGAATTGTTGTCCACCTGATGGATGCCGATCTCGCCGACGAGGCCAGCGCTCTGCTCCTGGCGGAGGTGCCAGTTGATCTCGCGCTCGCGGTCGGGGTTCGGCGAGGCCTTGCGCCAGCTTTGCTTCTTGTGCCACTGCGCGCGCGCGAAAATGTTTTTGCCCAGCGCGCCGCTGCGGACGAACTGGAGCAGGAAATGCCGCTGCGCATCAGAGCGGAGTTGAAGCCCGGCTTGGAAGACCGAAGTCGGCGCAGCCTTCGCGGCGGCAGCGATGGCCCGCGCGTCCTCGACCGTGTGCGCGAGCGGCGCCTCGCAATAGACGTGCTTGCCCGCCGCGAGCGCTTCGGTGACGAGCTGCTTGTGCTGGTGCGTGGGCGTGGCGATGACGACGGCCTGCACGTCCTTGTTCGCGAGCACCTTTTTGTAATCGCTCTCCTGCGCCGCGCCGGGCGCGTTCTCCGCAGTGCGGCGGACCATCGCGGGGTAGGTGTCGCAGATGGCGACGATCTTCGCCTCCTTCGTGCGCGCGAGCGTGTTGACGATCTCGCGTCCCCACGGGCCGAGACCGACGACGGCGACGTTCACAGTGAACGCGGCCTTCTTCTCGGCGGGAGCCTGCGCCTGCGCGCGCAGCTCCACTGCGCCGAGCGCGGCGAGCATGGCGGCAAAAGAGCTGCGTTGCACGAAGGCCCGGCGGTTCAAGTCGTTCAAAGCTTGGAGACCGTCAGCGGATAGACTCATGCGCGACATGATGCGAAACAGCGCGGGGAAGGCAACTGCAACGTGTTGAGACGATGGACGGGCACACTCCGCTTGCCGCGTAGGACCCGCTTGATTAGCTTCGCGCCGCTTGAAGAAGAACTCGCGTCCGGAAATCCCGCGCAAGGCGGTGTATCGCCTGTCGATCTACTTGCGCTGCCTGTTGCGCCTGAAGGAAAATGGCCTGCCCACGATTTCCAGCGAGGCGCTCGCGCGCGCGGCGGGCGTGAAGTCCACGCAGTTGCGGAAGGACCTCGCCTACTTCGGCACGTTCGGCACGCGCGGGCTGGGCTACGATGTGGAGCAGTTGGCCGCGATGATTTCCGAAGTGCTTGGGACAAGCCGGCTGCAACCTGTCGTCCTCGTGGGCGTGGGCAATCTCGGCGCGGCGCTGCTGGCGTATCAGGGCTTCGGTCCCGAGGGCTTCGAGGTGGTCGCGGCCTTTGACGCGGAGCCGCAAAAGGCCCGCGCGCGCACGACCTTTTCGCGCATCCTGCCGATGCACGAGATGCCGCGCGTCATCCGCGAGCGCGGTGTGCGCATGGCGATTCTCACCGTGCCGGTGACCGCCGCGCAAGAAGTGGCGAACCAGCTCGTCGAGGCGGGCATCGTCGGGGTGCTGAACTTCGCTCCCATCGTGTTGCAAGTGCCGGAGGAAGTGACGGTCAACAACGTCAACCTCGCCATCGAGCTGGAGAACCTGAGTTACTTCATCCAAGGGTGAAGCGGCGAAAAACTCCATTTGCCAACTCCGCCGCGCGCGGTTAATTCAATCCGCGTCAGACGGGCCTCTGGGTTCACTCTATGTTTCGAGACATTGGCGGATTGGTTCTGCTTTTTTGGCGGACGCTTCAGGCGTTGCCGCTGACGTTCCGCCATCGGCGCAAGGTGCTTGAGCAGTTCTACGAGATCGGGATGGGCAGCCTGCTCATGGTCTGCATCCTCTCCGTCTTCATCGGCGGCGTGCTGGCGCTGGAAATCGGCCCGGTGATGGTCGAGCGCGGGCTGTCAAACTTCCTCGGTGGCATCGTCGGCCTCAGCCTCTGCCGCGAGCTGGCCCCGACGCTCATGGCCGTGCTCATCGCAGGCCGCATCGGCTCGGCGATGGCGGCGGAGATCGGCTCGATGGCGGTCTATCAGGAGATTGATGCGCTGCGCACGATGAACATCAACCCCGTGCATTATCTCGTGCTGCCGCGCATCACGGCCATCGCGGTCGGCCTGCCGATGCTCGTGATTTTCGCCGACCTCGTCGGCTGGATGGGCGGCGCGCTGGTGTGCTCGACGAACCAGCAAATCGCCGTCGGGATGCAGTCGTTCTTCGCGAATCTCCGCGACACGGTCGAGGTCAAGGACGTCGTCCACGGCCTGATCAAGACTTTCGTCTTCGCCCTCATCATCGGCACGGTGTCCTGCCATCAAGGGCTGGCGACCATCGGTGGGCCGCGCGGTATCGGGCGCACGGTGACGAAGGCCGTGGTCAACTCCATCGTGCTCATCCTCATCCTCGATTACTTCCTCACGCACCTGCTGGTGCAGATCGAAAAATGACCGCCGCGAACCACGAAAGCGTCCGCGTCGAAGTGCGTGGGCTGCGAAAAAGCTTCGGTGACCACGAGGTGCTGCGCGGCGTGAGCTTCACCGTCGAGCGCGGCGAAATCTTCGTGCTCATGGGGCCGAGCGGCAGCGGCAAAAGCGTTTTGCTCAAGCACATCATCGGCCTTGAGGAACCGGACGCGGGCGAACTGCTTCTCGAAGGCCAGAGCATCCACGCCGACGGCCTGCGCGACCGCTATCGGATGGCGATGGTCTTCCAGTCCGGCGCGCTGCTGAACTCGCTCACCGTCGGCGAAAATGTCGGCCTCTACCTCCGCGAGCACCGGCTCAAGCCCGAGACGGAGATTCGCCAGATCATTTCCGAGAAACTGGAAATCGTCGGGCTTAAGGGCACCGAGGAAAAAATCCCCGCCGAGCTTTCCGGCGGCATGAAGAAGCGCGTGGCGCTGGCGCGCGCGCTGGTCATCGAGCCGCAACTGATTCTCTACGACGAGCCGACCAGCGAGCTGGACCCGCTCATCGCCATCACCATCGGGCAGGAGATCCTCGCGCTGCGCGACCGCACGCACGCCACCAGCATCGTCGTCACGCATGACCGCGACCTGGCCTTCGGCATCGCCGACCGCATCGCGATGATCGCCGAAGGTGAGATTCTGGAGATCGGCCGGCCCGAGGAAGTGCGCCGGAGCCAGCATCCCTTGGTGCGGAAATTTTTGACGGCGGACTTCAAGCCAAAAAGTTGAGTTGTGCCGCCGCGAGACTTCAGCCATTACCCACTGACATCGTATGAAAAACACCTCCCTTGAAACCAAACTCGGCATGTTCGTCGCGCTCGTGGTGGTCGCGGCGGTGGTCCTCCTCGAAATGGCCGGCGGCTCGGACTTCTTCAAGAAGGGCTACCGGCTGCACGGCCTCTTCAACACCGCGCAGGAGCTGAAAGTCGGCGACCCGGTGAAGATGGCCGGCGTGCCCATCGGCAAGGTCGAGAAGATCGGGTTCGACCAGGGCAAGGTGAAAGTGACGATGAAGGTGAACCAGGGCGCCGAAGTGAAGACGGACGCCAAGGCCACCATCCGCTTCGCCGGCCTGATGGGCCAGAACTTCGTCTCCATCAACCTCGGCACGTCCGCCGCGCCGGACCTCAAGGACGGCGACGTGATCCAGACCACCGAGCAGGCGGATCTCTCCGCCATCATGCAGAAGCTGGACAACGCCGCCGGCGGCATCGAGAACCTCGCCAAGAGCTTCAGCGGCGACAGCATCCAGAACGTCCTCGGCCCGATGACCGACTTCCTCAAGAACAACAACCCCAAGCTCACCGCGCTCTTTGGCAACCTCCAGACCATCTCCGACCGCATCGCCAAGGGCGAGGGCACCATCGGCAAGCTCATCAGTGACGACGCGCTTTACCAGTCCACGCTCAAGACCGTGGACACGCTCAACAAGACCGCCTCCGACGCGCAGGGTCTGATCACCGATGCGAAGAGTGCAATCGGCACGATTAACGGAACCTTCGGCGATGCGCGCGGGTTCATCGCCGATGCCAAGGGTTCGCTCGGCGACGTGAAACTCGCTCTCGGCGACGCGCGCCGGGCCTTGACCAATGCCAGCGACACCGTGCTCGTCGCCAAACAGACACTCACCGACGTGCGCGCCGACATTCAGGCGGGCAAAGGCTCGCTCGGCAAGCTGCTCAAGGACGAGGCGCTCTACAACGAGACCACGCTGGCCATGAGCAATCTTCGCGAGATCATGCAGAAGATCAACCGCGGCCAGGGCAGCATTGGGAAATTCGTGAACGATGACAGCCTCTTCAAGAACGCGAAGATGACCCTCCAGAAACTCGACAAGGCCACGGAAGGCCTCGAAGACCAAGGCCCGTTGAGCGTCCTCGGCATCGCGGTCAACAGCCTGTTCTAGCGGGGCGAACCGCCGCGTGCGCCGCTCAGAACTGGAGCCGCGAATCCTCCTTGAGCAGCGTCTCGAGGTTCTTCCACTGCGATTCGTTCATCGTGTTGAACGAGTGCAGATACACCTTCACCACATCGGCGGCGTGTTTTCCCAGAAGCGTGTCCACGGTGGCCTTGAGCTTCGCGTCGTCCACGGACTCAGGCAAATCGTCCACCACCCCGTCCTTGTGCGTGATGCCGACACCATCGAGGAAGTCAGCGAGCAGACTCTTGTGCGCTTTGAGGAGCCAGCCACGCAACATGGTGCCGGCGGCGAGCTCCAAGCCGGGCCGGCTGAGGTAGCCGACCATGCCTGCGTGGCGTTCCTTGCGCGGCTGTTTGTCGAGGAAGACGGGGCGAACCTTCCGGGCGTTCGCGATGGCGGTGAGAGTGGCGCGGTAAAGCTCGCGATCGTGGGAGTAGGCGTGTTCCAGGATGTCGGCCGCCAGCGAGGGCGGCATGAACCCGAATAGTTCGTGGGAGGTCAGCATACGTGTCCGTTTGAAACCGGGCGGGCAGTGTAGTCAGGGCGGTTCAGACTGCAAGCCCTCGCGCGTGTTCCCCGCGAGCGCTCCGTCTCGCGGCGCATCCAATTTCTTTCCCTGGCTCTCGCCTCGTCCGAGGCGGAAAGCCAGACTGCGCGGAGGATTCATTGCGATTGAAACCCGGCCAGCCGGGCCGCGTCTGAAATTCGTGACTTGGAAAACCTCCATGCATGGCACGCCGGGGCGAAGCCCCGTCTGGCGCGTGTTTGGCCGCCTGGGCGGCTTGTTGGCGCTCGGTGCAGCATTGCCTTCTGGGACTGCGGCTCCGGCAGTGCAAACGGACTTCAACAAGGCCGTTGCGCCCTTCCTCGCCGAGCATTGCAACCGCTGTCATGACGACAAGAAGCACAAGGGCGAGTTCCGCGTGGACAATCTCTCCCGCGACTTCCTCAAGGGCGGTTCGGCGGCGAAGTGGGCCGAAGTCATGGACCGCATCAGCTCCGGCGAGATGCCGCCCAAGAAGGAAAAGAAGCCCAGTGCCACCGAGGCCGCGAAGGTTGTTGAGTGGCTCGCCGCGCGACTCAAGGAAGGCGAGGCCGTGCGCCTCGCGAAGCGCGAGCGTGTGTCCTTCCACAAACTCACTCGCGAAGAATACGCGAACTCCATCCACGACTTGCTCGGCGTGACATTCGATGCGGCGGACCCGACGGGGCTGTCGGAGGACGACACTTGGAACGGTTTCGGGCGGATCGGATCTGTGTTGTCCGTGTCACCGTCGCACGTGGAAAAGTATCTCGCGGCGGCGGACATGGTGTTGGCGGAGGCATTTCCTGAAGTCGTGCTCGATAACAGAAAAAAAGTTGTCCCGGTCAAGGTGCTGGCGAAGCGCACTGAAGGCGTGGATTTGCGCGGCGGACCGAACAAGGCTGAACTCGAGGCGCAGGGCCTCGCGGACAAGGTGCGCGTGGAGATGTGGCCCGGCCACGATCTCACACGGGCGAGTCCCGGCGGCATTCCCGTGGCCGGCTACTACAAGATGCGCGTGCAGTTGAGCGGGCTGAAGCCGAAGAACGGACACGCGCCACATCTCGCGGTTTATGCCGTGAACTTGGACCGCATGCTGCACGAGCAAGACGTGATCGCGCCGGAGGACAAGCCCATCATCGTCGAGTTCACCACGCACCTGCCGGCGGGTTACCTAAACGTGCGGTTCAGCAACGACACGCCGGGGCCATCCAATCTGCCGCGCTCCGGACGCGCCGGGAACAAGCCGTTCTTCAGCGTCAAGGATGGCCGCATCCCCTGGCAGATGAAGCTCACAGACGAGGACGGCGAACCGCTCTACCCGTTCCTCATCGTGGACTGGCTGGAGTGGAGCGGGCCGCTCGCCGAGGAAGACCCGACTTACGCGCAGCGCGAGTTCATGCCCGCCGATCTTTCCGGCGCGAAGGAAAAGCTGACGCGTCTGGCCGAACGCGCGTTCCGCCGCCCGACGCAGCCGGAGGAAGTGGACCGATTGGTGAAGCTGGTCGAGAGCGAGGTCAAGAGCGGTGAGAAGCTCGACTCGGCGATGAAGGCGGCGTTTCAAGCGGTGCTGTGCTCGAAGGAGTTTCTCTATCTGGTCGAAGGCCGCGCCAGCGAGCAAACATTGCGACTCAACGATTCGGAGCTGGCCTCGCGGCTGTCCTATTTCCTGTGGAGCACGATGCCGGCCGAGCCGCTGTTCGCGGCGGCGCGCAGCGGAAAATTGCACGAGCCAGCCGAGCTGCGCGCGCAGGTGCAACGGATGCTGCGCGACCCAAAGGCGGCGCGGTTCGCCGAGGCTTTCCCGCGCGACTGGCTGCAACTCCGGCAAGTGGGCATGTTCCCGCCGGACAAGAAGCTGTATCCCGACTACGACGCGTATCTGGAGAAGTGTTTCATCGGCGAGACGACGGCCTACTTCCGCGAAGTAATGGAGAAGAACCTCAGCCTGCGCGAATTCCTCGACTCGAACTGGACGATGGTCAACGCCCGCCTCGCCGAGCACTACCATCTGTCGGAAGTCACCGGGGACGAATTCCAGCGCGTATCATTGACGCCCGAAAATCAGCGCGGCGGGTTGCTGACGCAGGCAGCGATTCTCAGCCTCACCTCGGACGGAACGCGGCATCGGCCAGTGCATCGCGGCAAGTGGGTGATGGAATCCATTTTCGGCAAGTCCCCGCCGCCGCCGCCCGCAAACGTCAAGCCCATCGAGCCGACGCCCGCCACGCAGCCCAAGGCCACGCTCCGCAACAAGCTCGACGCGCACAAGAGCGATCCGAACTGCGCGGCGTGCCATGCGAAGATTGATCCGCTGGGCCTGGCCTTCGACAACTACGACGCCATCGGCCGCTGGCGCACGGTGGAGATCGTGGGCGACGGCAGCGGCGAGAATCCCAAAGTGGACTCGACCGGCGAATTGCTGGATGGCCGCAAGTATGCCAGCGCCGCCGAGTTCAAGAAGATCCTCGTCGAAGACATTGACAAGTTCAACGCGACCTTCATTGAGAAGCTGGCCATCTTCGCCCTCCGCCGCGTGATGACGGTGGACGATCACGACGCGTTGAACAGTCTCGCCAAACAGAGCAAAGCGGCTGATTATCGGCTCGCCGTCATCGTCGAAGCGCTGGTGCTATCAGACCTTTTCCAGAAACGCTGAACCAACGGCCCGCAATATGAGCAACGTCCTCTCGCAAAAATGGCTTCTGAGTCGCCGCCATGTCCTCCGTGGCCTGGGCGCGACCATCGCGCTGCCGCTGCTGGATTGCATGAGCCCGCTCCGCGCGGTCACGGCATCCGCCGCCAAGCCGCGCCGCAGTGTCTTCGTTTACATCCCGAACGGTGTTAACGTGCTCACCTGGCAGATCACCAAGGCGGGCCGCGACTACGAGTTGAGCGCGCCGCTGCAATCGTTGGAGCGCCATCGCGAGAGCATTACTCCCATCAGCGGCCTGCACCATCCGAACGGCATCGGCCAGGCGCACGAGTGTCAGAAGGTCTGGCTCACCGCCGCGAAGGTCAGCCAGGAAGGCGGCGCGTTCCGCAACACCGTTTCCGCCGACCAGCTCATGGCCGAAGTCACCGCGCCGCAGACGCGCTTCAGCTCGTTGGAGCTGTCCATTTCGCGCGGCACCACCACGCTCGCGTGGTCGCGCGACGGTGTCCCGCTGCCAGCGGAGGATAACCCGAAGTCTGTCTTCACCCGTCTCTTTGGTGCCGAGCCTGGCGGCATTGATTCGCAACGCCGCCGCCTGGGCCGTCGCCACAGCGTGCTGGACTTGGTGCTCGATGACGCGAAGCAATTCCGACGCAGCATCGGCGGCGAAGACCGGCTCAAGCTCGACGAATACCTGACCGCCGTCCGCGAGGTCGAGGTGCGCACGGAGCGGCTTGATTCCTGGCTCAACATTCCCAAACCGACGGTGGACGCGAAGACCACCGCGAACCTCACCCGCAATGTCTCGAAGAACGAAGCCGGCGATTACTACCGCACGATGTATGACCTTATGGTGCTCGCGTTGCGCACCGACATGACGCGCGTGATCACCTACATGAGCGGCAGTGAGAGCCAAGGCCTGGCGATCCCCGAGATTGGCATCCCGCAGACGCGCCATGAGCTGTCGCACCACAACGGCGACCCCGAGCAGATGGCCCGCCTCAGCAAGAGCGACGCGTTCATCACGGAGCAGTTCGCCTATTTCCTCGACCAGTTGCAATCGGTGAAGGACGGCGAAGAAACTTTGCTGGACCGCACGATGGTGCTGTTCGGCAGCGGCATGGCCTACGGCCACAGCCACGGCAACGCGAACCTGCCCACGATTCTCGCCGGCGGAAAATCCCTCGGCCTCAAGCACGGCCAGCACGTTGACTACAACCTGCCAATCCTGAAGAGCTACGACCTCGCCAACGCGGCCGGCCACTACGGCGTCTGTAGCCGACCGGTGAACAGCAACGCGCACCTCACGAACCTGCTGCTCACCATGCTCCACAAGATGGAGGTCAACACGGAGAAGTTCGCCGACAGCCTCGGTCCAGTGTCCGAAGTGGTCTAAGCCGAGTCTCGATGAACTTCCCAGCCCTCTGTGCGCTGCTGTGCGCTTCGGCGGCGCTTTACGCGGCGGAGCCGACCTTCCGCACCGACGGCGGCAACGAGAAGCTCCCGTGGTTCCAGCTCCAGCCGGGCGAGTTTCCGCCGGCCGACTCCGCCCATTACATCGCCGGCGAACTCATCGCGCTGGACCACGTCAACCGCACTGGCGTCCTCCGGCCCGACCGCACGGACGCACAGCGGCGCGGCGACTGGGACCTGCCGCATCCGTTCACCCTGCTGCCATTCGGCTCGTTGAGTTACCACGGCGCATCGGCGGAGCTGCGGGACATTCCCATTGGCACGCATTTGCATGGCTGGTTTTATCAGCCGCCAACCGAACCGAAGGAATCGAAGGACGCGAAGGGTCGGAAGGCCGCGAAACCACAGGTGCCGCGCCATGAGAGGCTGAGCGGAGAAGCCGGCTTCAGCCTCGCGTTCCGGCTCGAGGACGACTTCTCATTCCTCGCTCATCAACAACGCGCCTGGCGCGTGGAGGCGGTGGACTTGGAGAAGAACGCGCTCACCGTCACTGGCATCACGGCGGGCAAGGCCGATGCGAAAGTCACGTTGTTCCAACTCGTGCCCGGCACGCGCGTGTGGAAGGCCCGTGGCTTCGGCGTGCTGACCGACCTCGTGGCGGGACAGTCCGTCTTCATCAACCTCACCTACGCCACGCTCAAGGGTCCGGGCCGTTGCACGGACATCTGGCTCGATGCCGAGAGTCGAACACTGGCCACCACGCAACAAGCGGAAATTCACCGGCAATCCTTGCGCGAGCGCGGCTTCGGCGGGTGGATTGACGCGGTGGATAACCAGCAGAGCACGCTCGTTGTCACGCTCTTCGACAGCTTCGATCCCAAGCTCAAGGAGATGTTCCACGTGACCCAGACGACGAACGACACCATCACCGCCGCCTGCGCGGAAGAAAATCTCCGCACCTGGGACCAGATCAACGACCGCAAACGCGGCACTTTGCTCGAAGTGAAGGAGGTGCCCGCCGCGCCCGGCAGCAGCGGTCTCCAGGTGAAGTTCAAGGCGGAACTCCTGCTCGAAGGCTTCCGCCCGAAGCGCATCATCCGTCTTTGGCCTGGCGTCTGGAAGATCGACGACCTGCCGCGCGAGGAACGGCTGTATCAGTGACGATGGCCGGGCCTTTCGGCCGCGCCATCCATGCGTTTTGACCTTCAGACTCAATCCACTTCACATCATGAAACTTCTGCTCACAGTCATCACCGCGCTTGCATTGATGTCCCTGCCGCTTCGCGCTGCGGATACGCTTGCCTCCATCAAGTCCTCCGCTGATCTTGAATCGCGCATCACCGCGACGAAAGACGCCGCTGTGAGAAAGGCCTTGCGCGGCAACTCGGCCGCCATCCTGGCGGCCGCTGAGGCCCAGCCGCACGTCGAGGTCGTCGCCCGGATTGTCGAAGGCGCACACGGCAAGGTCGAGCTGACCAACGCCACACCTGCCTCGCTGAAACAAGCGTTCGGCGGCGAGAGCGCGCTCTTCAACACGATCAAGCTCGTGGATCTCGCTGTGCCCGGCACCGGTCCGCACGACCATCGCGCGAACGACCCGTATGACGCCACGTTCTTCGAGCACCTCGGGCACGTCACGTCCCTCGAGTCGCTCAACATCATCTCGACCAAGTTCAACGACGACTGGATGCCGCACATCGCGAAGTTTACGAACCTCAGGACGCTGCGTTTCGTGAACAACGGCAAGCTTTCCGACGCGGGACTCGAACAGCTCGCGGGGCTGAAGCAGATGACGAACTTCAGCTACATTGGCACGGCCATGCAGGGCCACGCCTTCGCGAAGTTCGACGGCTGGACGCATCTCACGCGATGCAGCTTCCGTGGCAGCAGCATTGATGACGAAGGCTTGCGTCTCATCGGCGAGCGGTTCCCCCAACTCGAAAGCCTCGTCCTCGCACATGCCAAGTTCACCGATGCGGGCGCGCCGAACCTCGCGAAACTCCCCAAGCTCAAGGGACTGGAACTCGGCACGCACAACGCCACGCCGGCGAGCCTCCAGCACATCACCGCGCTGCCACTCGAATACCTCCAACTCGGCGAGGGCTTTGACTCGCCCGCCTCACTGCCTTATCTCAAGCCGCTCAAAACTCTCAAGCGCCTCACGCTCACGAATTGCAAGGCCACCACCGACGACGACCTCAAAACCATCGCCGCGTTGAAGCACGTCGAAAATCTCGAACTCGGCGGCATTGCGCTCCCTGAACATCGCCTTCCGTTGCTCAAGGAGTTCACGCACTTGAAGGCGCTCCGTATTGTTCCCGGAGGACGCGAGCCGTTCAGCGCGGACACTCAGGCCGCGGTGAAGAAACTGCTGCCCACGACTACGCTGAAGTTTGAGTGAATCTGCGGTCTTGCGTTCCACCGCTCCCCACCTCGTTCATGAAATCATCCTTCTCCGTCGCGTTGGCGCTGCTTGCCTTCGCATCCTTCCCGCTCCCCGCTGCCGACGCGCCCGCGAAGCCGAAGCTTAAAATCATTCCCGGCCAGGTCATCGTTCCGACGGGCAACGGCGAGATGCGCCGCCCGTGGGGCGAACTCATCAGCCTCGACCTCAAGACGCGCACGGGGAAGTTCCGCAACGAAGGCGACGACTCCGTGATGAGCTTCACCGTCATGCCCTATGCCGAGCTGTTGCATCACGCGACGCTGGGCGACTTGCAGGACTTCCGCGTCGGTGAGCGCGCGATCTTCCGCCTGCATGAGAACGAACGGGGCGAGTGGGTGTGGCTCACCTACATCCAGGACGAGATGAACATGATGAACGGCCACAAGGAGTATTTCTATGTGGACCGCGTTGATGCGGTGAAGCGCGCGGTCGAATGCACGTGGGCGAACTTCGACAAGAGCTTCATCCGCATGACCAACGTCGTCATCGAGACCGACGGCGAGACGCGGTTTTGGAAGGCCGGTGCACCCGCGAAGTTCACGGACATCAAGGTCGGCGACAAGCTGCGGACAAAGACCCACGGGGCCGGCGCGGGCAAGCGCCGCATCGCGTGGGAAGTTTTCCTCGACGACGAGAGCCTGGTAAAATTCCAGACCGAGCAGAAAGCCATTCATGCCAAACGCATCCAGGCCGAAGGCGCGCCCGGCTACGTGGACGAGGCGAACGGAAAGGAACTCCGGCTCACGCTCTTCAACGAAGGCGGCGACATCGCGAAGCAGCTCAAGGCCGGCAAGTCCGTGCTCGTCGCGCCCGCCGGTGTGGACCGAAAGCCGCTGACTGCACCGCTGACTGGCACTGTGACCACCGCAGTCACGAAGGGGCGCGAGTGCAAGGCGACGCTCACACTGTCGGCGGCGGAGCCGAAGTTTCAGCCGACCGGACTGGCCCGGCTGTGGCTCGCGGGTGAGTGATTTCCCGGTGAGTCAAGGTTTCACCAGCTTCACCCAGCTCACCTGCGTGACGAGGTTGTTCAGCGCCGCATAGCTGATGTGCGCGTTGGTGGCGTGACGCGGTGAGTCATTCGCGGGAAAGGTTGCGAGCGTGGCGTCGCCGACGAGGAAGACGTTGAAATCCTTGCGCAAGTTTTCGTAGCCCGCCGTCGTGCGGCAATAGCACATGTCCGTGGCGTAGCCGACGAGCAGCACGTGGCGGACGCCGTTCGCCGCCAGGAATTTCTTGAGCGGCTCGTAGCCCACGGAGTCGTAAATCACCACGTCGTCCGGCTGCGCGTCGGCATCGCGCGTGACGGGGATGGGCAGATTCCAGAAACCCTCGCCGTTGAAGCGTGCGCCGGCATCGAGCCCGGGGAACTGCCTGAAGTAGTCAATCACGGCCTTGTCTGCCGAGACCTTGAGCTGCGCGGGGAGCGGCTCGCTGTGGTAGTTGAAGGCGTTCAGCTTTGCGTCGAGTTCCTTCGCACCCTCGGCCCGCTCAGCGGCGGACGGCGTGCGCGTGAAGGAGCGGTAGAGCTTGTGGCGGATGGGGTCTTCGTTTCCCGGCAGCGAGTGCATCACGAACTTGACCTTGCCGCGCAGCGACCCGATGAACGGCACGATGATCTCGCGCGTGTGCCGGGCGGCGAGGTGGTTTTTCTCCAGCGTGCAGAAGTCCGCGACGCCCGCCGGCTCCGGGGTGCGCCAGCCTTGGCCGTCATCAATGCCCCACGGATGCACGAAGATGATGGCGGTGTCGGCGGCGCGCAGGCGGTTGGGCACCTCGATGATGCCGCGCGCGTTGTAAGAGAAACGCCACGCGCGCACGGACAGGTCGGCGGACACGTCGTCCACGAGCGTCGGAGCCTCGTAGCGGACCAACTCCTTCACGGGTGCGACGAAGTCCGGGTGGTCGGCAAGCAGCGGCGGCGGATTCAGGAGGCGGACGAGCTTGTTCTCGTAAGTGCGCAAAGGCTCATCGGCGGCGAGCATCAACGGAAGCGACACGGCTGCGGCAAGAAGGCTGAGGGGCTTCATGGCCTCGTTGTCGGGCCACGGCGAGGAAGTGTCAAACCGAAGCTGCGCAGTTGATCCGGCCTGTCACCGGCCCAGGCTCACTTGCAGCCGCTGCATCGCCTCGGCATAGCGCTTTCCGAATTCACGCAGCGAGGGCGTGTCGAAATGCACGATGTCACTCTTGGGTTTCAGGCCGGTGGATTCCACCACGGCGCAGTTCGGCGCGAGCTTCGGCAGCGCGGCGATCTGCTCGTTGACCAGCGGCCAATACGACGGCTTGCCGTCCTTGTTCTCGACCTTGAGGAACTCACCGAGCTTGCCCGCGACGAAGGGAACTTCGCCCGCGCCCAAGTCAGCGCGGAGATCGGCCACCATCTTGGTGAGCCGTTCGCCGTAGGATTTTGCGAGCGCCTCGTCGCCAGAATCACCTTCGCCTTGGTGCCAGAGAATGCCCTTCAAAGTGCCGTCCTTCAGCGCGAGCTTCGCGCGTTCGAGCGCCTGCTGGTAAAGGTCGCCGCCCTTGCTCCAGCGCGAGAGCGGCGTGCCACCGACCGCGCTGGGAATGAGGCCGATGGTCACGTTGGGGTTCGCCCCCGCCATCGCGCGGCCGAAGCTGGAGCCGAGGCCGACGCCGGCGATGGCGGGCTTGTCAAAGTGGAGCGGGTCGGTCGCGGGCGCCCAGGTGTTCTCCTTCGTGAACTTGAGCACGCGCGGGTGCGCCTGCTTGTCCTGCTCTTCCACCACGCCACGACCTGCCATGTTCGACTGGCCGATGAGGAGGTAGAGGTGAAGTTTTTCCTTCGCCGGAAGTGTGACGGACTCGGCGGCGGAAGCGCCGTGCGCCAGCGACAACGCACCGAGCAGCACGAGCAGGCGGGTGAAAACAAAAAAGCGCATGGCTTTGGTGTAGGCCACGCGCACGGGCGACTCAAGTTGAATGACAGCGGCGAACGGAATCAGCGCAGCCGATAGACGATGCGCGCCTTCGACAAATCGTAAGGCGACATCTCCATCTTCACGCGGTCACCGGCGGTCAGGCGGACAAAGCGCTTGCGCATCTTGCCGCAAATGTGGGCGAGGACCTCATGCTGGTTGTCCAGCTTCACGCGGAACATTGTGCCGGGCAGGACGACCGTGATGTGGCCTTCGACTGTGAGTGGTTCTTCCATGAAAAGGATTGAGATGTGTTGGGCAGCAGTCCGTCTCGGAAACGAAAAGGTGCGGGAAGCCTCGCGGCTTCCCGCACCTGTGAGAGTCCGAAGGGCCGGATTAGTAACGGCGCTCGCGGCGCTCGCCACCACCACCGTAGCCGCCACCACCACCGCCGCCGGAGCGGGGACGCTCTTCGCGGGGACGGGCGATGTTGACCGTGAGGTCACGACCGCCCATGTTCTTGCCGTGGAGGGCCGCGATGGCCGCCTGGGCGGATTGATCGGAGTCCATGGTGACGAAGGCAAAGCCGCGGGACTTCCCGGTCATGCGATCCATCATGAGGTTGACTTCCATGACGGTGCCGTGCGCGGCGAAAGTGTCCTGGAGATCGTTCTCGGTGGTGTTGAAGGAAAGATTTCCTACAAACAGTTTGTTGTTCATTTGTTGTGATGACTAAAACCACTCCTGCTTCGCCGACTGTTCCCGAACACCGGGTTTCAAATCATCACCGAACCACGTTCACCTGACGATTCACCATGCCTAGCTAACTTTGAGCAAACCTAATTACGGAGGCACCCTGACGGTTCCCCAGACGAATACAACAGTTATTATGCGATTTTTTCCAATCCCTCGGGGAGGAGCAGCGACGGTTCACGACGTTCGTCGCGCAAGTTCAAGCGGCCTTTTCCCACAAGTCCGAGTGGAGCAAGCCCCACTCGGAAACCTGCCGCCCGCGAAGCTGCCACCCGTGGCTGGCAAGCAGTGGATCCGGAGCGGTCAGCCGTTCCGCAGGCAGACGTGTCGCGACGCGGAAGAACCGATACATCAGTCCGAGAATGGCGCGCGACCGGAGGCGCGACAAGGTGCCGTCAGCTTCGCGGAAGTCAGCCACGAGCCAGCGCGCACCGGACGCGGCACCGCTCGTGAGCGTCGCAATCACGCGGGCAAGCTCGTCGGCCGGAAAGCAGTCGAGGAAGAAGTGCGTCACGATCAGATCGAACCCGTGGCGCTCCGGCTGACAGCCTGGCAGAAACCCGTGTTGGAACTCGGCCCGGTCTGCATCGCCGCCCGACGCCAGCCAGCGGGCACGGGCCAGACGCAACATCGTCGGACTGGCGTCGAGACAGGTAAAGCGCGCGCGTGGCAGACGAGCCGCGCAGGCAGCGAGAAATAGCCCATTGCCCTCGCCCACCAGCAGCGCGTTGCGACAATTCACAACCGCATCGAGCCAGGCCAGTCGACAGCGTTGCAGCTTGCCGCCGGCGAGCACCAGTTCCATCGCGCGGTAGGCCGGCGCAAGACGGTCAAAGCTCATGGTCCGCCATCCACGCTGCGCTGCCACCACCAGCCGGACACGATTCCTCCCGCGCAATAGGCGGCCACATCCCAAGGATCCCCCGTCACGCCGCGCATGATGTGGGGACCGATGGCTTCAAACAGCACCGACCAGACGACGAGGTGGAAAAAAATCTCGCGCCACTGCGGCGCGGTGTCGTCGGAGCGCAGACCGAGCCGCCGATGCAGCCAGAGCACGAGCGGCAGGGCGCAGGGGATGAGCAGCACGTCGTTGAAATAGCCGCGCAGGAAAACCGAGTGGAACATCGGCTTGAGCAGCCAGCGGTTCAAGGCATAAGCGGCGCAGCTTCCCCAGCACAGGGGCTCTTTCCAGTAACGGAACGCGCTCACAACAGCGCCAGGATGATCAGCCCCACGCCGCACGCGATGGCCAGTTTCAGCAAGAACGTCATTGCGGCATTTTCCCCGCTCGCAGCGCCGGGTCAACCCCCCGTTTTTCCGATGTCCCAAAAGATTCGATTTCGACGGAGCAAGCCGGCTCTTGGCCTCACTCAACGTGAGGCGGCAAACAGCTTCGCCACATTCAGTTGCAGGGTGGGCAGCAGCGTTTCCGTCACCGATTCACGACCGGCGTAGATGTGCTGGAGCGCCAGGCCGTGCGGACTGCCGTGATAAACCTCCACGTTGTCGTAGCGCGGGTCCACCATCCAGAGCCGCGGGACAGCGTGCTGCTCGTAGAGTTCCTTCTTCGTCACCGTGTCCCAGCGATGGTCGGTGGAACTGACAACCTCGACAGCGAGCCAGAGCTTGCCCGTCGCGGAAGTGACGACGGCGAGATCGGGCCGGAGCAGCGAGCCGAGTGAAAGCTGCACGATTGAGCGCGGCTCCAGCAAACGCGCGACAGTCCTGCCCGCCAGCGCGGCGGCCAGCGCGGCGTGCAGCCGTTCGCGGATCTCCTCGTGTCGTCCGGAAGGCACGCTGCGGAGGACGGACTCGCCCTTAATGATTTCTTCGTAGTCAGTGCTCAAGCGGTGCGCAGCAAGTCTCTCAAAAACCGCCCCGTGTGCGAGCGCTTGTTCCGCGCGACCTCCTCCGGCGTGCCTTCGACCACCAGCTCTCCGCCCGCTTCACCCGCTTCGGGACCGAGGTCAATCACCCAGTCCGCCTCGGCGATGAGGTCGAGGTTGTGCTCGATGACGATGACGCTGTGGCCCGCGGCCACGAGGCGTTGCAGAACTTCCACGAGCCGCTGCACGTCGCTCATGTGCAGGCCGATGGTCGGCTCCTCAAGGATGAACAACTTGGAATTCTGAATTCCGAATTCCGAATTCTGAATTCTGTCCGGTGCCTCCTTCAACCCGCCGAGCAAATGCGTCACCAGTTTCACCCGCTGCGCCTCACCGCCGCTCAACGTCGGGCTGGTCTGGCCGAGCTTGAGATAATCAAGGCCCGTGTCGCGCAGCGCTTCCAGCGGACGGCGGATGCGTTTCTGCGCCGCGAAAAACTCCAGCGCCTCGGCCACGCTGAGGTCGAGCACTTGTGAAATATTTTTCCCGTTGAAGAGCACGTCGAGCGTTTCGGGATTGAAGCGCAGGCCGTTGCAGACTTCGCAGCGCACGTAGGCGGGCGGGAGGAAGTTCATCTCCAGCTTCACCTCGCCCGCGCCATCGCAGCCGGGACAGCGGCCCGCCGCGCTGTTGAAGCTGAACCGCCCCGGCCCGTAGCCGCGCATCCGCGCCTCTGGCACCTGTGCAAACAGCGCGCGGATGTCGTCGAAGAAACCGACGTAAGTCGCCGGCGTGCTGCGCGGCGTGCGGCCGATGGGCGACTGGTCAACTTCATAGACGGCGGAGAAATGTTCCGCGCCGGTGACAAAGCACTCGCCCTTGGAGCGCCGAACTCCGATTCGGCGCGGTGCGGAGAAATTCTCGGACTTGCCAAGCCGGAGCTTGGCGCTCCGCTTCTTCGGCAACGCCGCTTCCACCACAGGCAATAAACACTCGCGAATCAACGTGCTCTTGCCGGAACCGCTCACGCCAGTGACGGCAACGAATCGGTTTAGTGGAAAATGGACGGTGAGATTCTTCAAGTTGTGCGTGCTCGCATTGGTCAACGTAAGCCAGTGCGTGCTTTCGGAGTGCGGTGGCAAGTCACCGCACTCCACAACGCGCCGCTCGCCCCGGCTCGGATATTTTTTCGCCGCCTGCGCGCGAAGCTGCTGGCCGGTGATGGATTCCTTGTGCCGCAGCAATTCGTTCAACGTGCCGCTGGCGATGACTTCGCCGCCCTTCACGCCCGCGCCGGGACCGAGGTCAATCACCCAGTCCGCATGGCGCATCGTGTCCTCGTCGTGCTCGACCACGAGCAGCGAATTGCCGCGCGACTGAAGTTTTTTGAGCGCGCGGAGCAGCAGCGCGTTGTCGCGCGCGTGCAGGCCGATGGTCGGCTCGTCGAGCACGTAGAGCACGCCGCTCAAGTTCGAGCCGAGCTGCGCGGCCAGCCGCATCCGCTGCGCCTCGCCGCCGGAGAGCGTCGGCGCGCTGCGACCAAGCTGGAGATAGCCGAGGCCGACTTCGCTCAGGAATTTCAGGCGCTCGCGAATCTCCGGGAGAATGTCGCGCGCGATGTCCGCGTCGCGCCCGGTGAGCTTCAGCGTGGAGAAGTAAGCGAGCGCGGCGTCCACGTTCGCGGCGGAGAAGAAATCAATCGTCGGAGCGCCGAACTCCGGTTCGGCACGACGGTGCGATTGAGTCTTCGCCGAATTGGAATTCGGCGCTCCAACTGCAAGGCGCACCGCGCGTGTCACGGCATTCAGCCGCGCGCCGTGGCATTCAGGACATTGCTCGCGCTCCTGCGCCCAGCTCCACCAGCTTTCTTCGATGGAGCCAGCGTTCGCGCCGCGCTCGACATCGGGGATGTAAAAGAGTTCGCCGAAGCCGCGGCACTTCGGACACCAGCCCTGCGCGGAGTTGTAGGAAAAATTCTTCGGATCGAGCGGCGCGAAGCTGGTGTGGCACGACGGGCACGCGCGTTCCGTGCTGTGGACGGTGAGCTGGCGGTGGTTGTCCAGCGCGTAGAGCGTGCCGTGGCCGAGCTGGAGGGCGGTGTCCGCAAGCTCATTCAGGCTGGTAGGGCGCGTCACTCCGTGCGCGCCGCTGGTGGATTCACGGGAAGCGGCGCGCAGAGGACTGCGCGCCCTACCTGCTTCAGCAACGCCGACCACGATTTCCACGTCGTGCTCCTTGAAGCGGTCGAGGCGGAACGGTTCGTCCGTGCGGAACATCTTTCCGTCGGCGCGGAGTTCGGCAAAGCCGTTCTGCGCGGCCCATGTCGCGACTTCGCTGTGGAAACCCTTGCGGTTTTTCACCACGGGCGCGAGCAGCAGCAGGTCGCCGCGACGCTTGAGTTCGCTCCGCAAGTTCGCCGCGAGCGCGTCGCGAGTCTGGCCGGTGACGGGCACGTTGCACGTCGGGCAGAACTGCGTGCCGAGCTTCGCGAAGAGCAGGCGCAGGAAATGGTGAATCTCCGTGACGGTGGCGACGGTGGACTTGCCGCCGCCGCGCGAGTTGCGCTGCTCGATGCTGACGGTGGGCGGGATGCCGGTGATGAGGTCCACGTCGGGCCGGGCCATCTGCTCCACGAACTGCCGCGCGTAGGCGTTCATGGCGTCGAGGAAGCGCCGCTGGCCCTCGGCGAAAATGAGGTCGAAGGCGAGCGTGCTCTTGCCGCTGCCGCTCACGCCGGTGACGACCACGAACCGCCCGCGCGGAACCGCGAGCGAGAAGTTCTTCAGGTTGTGGTGCCGCGCGCCGTGGATGCAGATGGCGTCAGGCGTGGCGGTGTTTTGTTCAGAGCCGGCGAACACCCGCGCATCATGCGCGATGCGGCGCGCGGAACCAAGGCTCTTAAAACTGCCGGTTGGCACTTGTCAGCCCTGTTTGGTTCCTGTATTTCCAGCCCGGTGAAAAAGATTTTCCAAACACTCGCCCTGCTCGTCGTGTTCCAGGCGATTTCACTTCGCGCGCAGATTCCCATCATCCCGGACTGGTCCTACGACCAGGCGAACAATGTCGGCTTCTACGACCCGGCCGCCTCGCCGCAGCCGGGCTATGGCTCGATTGGCGAGCTGCGCCGGGCCGTCTTCACCGCCTCAGCGAACTACGTGGGCAGTCTCTTCTCGCAGGCGTATGTCACCGAGGTCATCCGCGTGAAGGCGGCCTTCACCAACCTCGGCACCACGACGGTGGGCAACGGCGGCACGGCCGGCTACACGAACAACTTCGGCAGCACGAACCCGAAATACCTGCCCAACGTGGACTACACTTGGACGCTCGCCAACCACGTTGCCGGCCGCGAGCTGTTTGCCACGAACACGCTGGCCGTGAACTTCAATGTCAACGCGGCCATCAGCTACAATTACAACACCAACGACTCCTCTGCGGTGGGCAGCGGACTCGAAAGCCTCTTCACGACCATCGTGCATGAACTGGTCCACGGCATCGGCTTCATCAACTACATCAACCCCGCCAACGGCTCGTTCGACGGGAACCCCACCGTGTATGACACCTTCATTGTCCAGGACAACAGCAACCCGGTGTCTTACGCAGGCATGACCGACGCCCAGCGGCTTGTGGCCATCACGAACAACAACCTGTTCTGGAACGGCCCGCTCGGCGCGGCGGGCAACGCTGGTGTGCGGCCCAAACTTTACGCCGTGAATCCTTACTCGTCCGGGTCGAGCATCGCCCATCTGGACACCACGACCTTCGATCCATTCGGCCTGCTCCTGCTGCCGCGCGATGCGGCAGGCGTGAAAGCGCAGGTCGCGCTCGTCGCGCTCGAACGCGGGATGCTTTACGACATGGGCTTCACCCCGGCACGCCCGCGCCTCCTCTCCATCGCTGCCAGCGGCGGCAACCACATCGTCACCACCACCGGCATCTTGAACGCGAGGTATCGCCTCCGCTTCACTGGCACGCTGACCAATGGTGTGAACGCCACCAACTGGACTGCGCTTTCCAGCACGGTCCTCTCCGGCTGGAACACCGTCAGCCTCACCAACACGCCGACGGGCAGCGCGGGCTTTTACGCGGTGGAGATCGTGCCCTAAAGCGCGTCCCGCAGAAAGCGGCCAGTGTGGCTGCGCTCGCACTTCGCCACCTCCTCCGGTGTGCCGGCGATGACGAGTTCGCCGCCGGCGGCGCCCGCTTCGGGGCCGAGGTCAATCAACCAGTCGGCGGCGCGGATCACATCGAGGTTGTGCTCGATGACGAGGACGGTATGGCCCGCGTCCACGAGCCGCTGGAAGACGGCGACGAGCACGCGCACGTCCTCGAAGTGCAGGCCAGTCGTCGGCTCGTCGAAGACGAAGAGGGTCGAGAGTCGAGGGTCGAGGGTCGAGGGCTGTGCTACGGCGGCTGCTTCCGGCTCTCGGCTCTCGACTCTCGACTCTCGACTGCTTGCTTCAGCGAGGTGCGCCGCGAGTTTCAGCCGCTGGCTCTCGCCGCCACTCAAGGTGTTGATCGGCTGGCCGAGGCGCAGGTAGCCGAGGCCGACTTCCTGCAACACGCGCAGCGCGGCGGCGGCGCGCTGGGCGGGTTTGGAGTCCGGCAGCGCGGCGAGGAAGGCGAGGGATTCATCCACGCTGGCGGCGAGGAGGTCGGCGATGCTCCAGGACAGGTTCAAGGTTTCAGGTTCAAGGTTCAAGGTGGAGACGGATGCCTTCGCGTGCGGTCGGCCCGCGGAAGTCCCGGCTCCTGAAACCTGAAACCTTGAAGCTTGAACCTCCACCTTCACCTCCAGAATGTGCTCCCGATAGCGCCGTCCCTCGCACGCGGGGCACTTGATGAACACGTCGCTGAGGAACTGCATTTCAATCTTCTCGAAGCCCGCGCCCCGGCAGCGGTCGCACTGGCCGGCGGCGGAGTTGAAGCTGAAGGCGCTGCTGTTCAGGCCGCGCTGCCTGGCGAGTTCCGTCTGGGCGAAGACTTCGCGCAAGTCATCGAAGGCTCCGATGTAAACGGCGGGGGTGGAGCGCGGCGTTTTGCCCAGCGGCGTCTGGTCCACGAGGATAAACCGGCTCAAGTGCCCGGCTCCGATGACGCGGGCGGTGCCGGGCTGGACAAACTCACCGGATGGCTCGTCAAAGTCGCTTGGTTTGACGCCAGAGTCGTCAACTTTGGCATTCAAGTCACTGAATTGAACGCCAGATTCATAAACTTTATTGCCAGACCCACTAAGTTTAACGTCAGACCCACTTAGTTTAATGTCAGACCCACTAGGTTTCACGTCCGACTGAATCTGTTTCACATCAAACCCAATCAGTTTCACCTCCTGCCCACTTGGTTTGATGTCTGTCTTGGTCACTTTGTCGTCCGTTTCACCTGGTAGCGCCTGAGTTTCGGCGACTTTGAGCACCGAGGCGAGCGCTGGCAGCAGGCAGTCGCGGACGAGCGTGGACTTCCCGGAGCCGCTCACGCCGGTGAGGCAGACGAAGCGGCCAAGCGGAATGGAGACGGTGAGGTTTTTGAGATTGTGGGCGGAGGCGCCGGAGAGGGTGAGAAAGTGAGCGGGGGAGTTCGTAGATGGTTCTCTACCATCAGAATGCTGGGCGATTCCTTTCCCCTCACCCCGGCCCTCTCCCTGGGGGAGAGGGGGAATGGCAGTCCGCGTTTCGCGCGAAGCTGTGCTGCTCTGACTTCGGACGGCCATGGACTCGCCAGGACGCGGGCTGCGCTCCTCCCTCTCCCTTGGGGAGAGGGCCGGGGTGAGGGGGAACGTGGCGTTGTTCGACGACGCGGCTCCGCGCAACTCCACCGGCCTCGGATTCCGTTCTTCGACCATCTTTCGCCCGCTCAGGTATTGCCCAGTGAGCGAGACGGGATGGCGGAGAAGTTCCGCGAGCGTGCCTTGAAAGACGAGTTCACCGCCGGTCTCTCCGTGGCCGGGGCCGAGGTCCACGATCTGGTCGGCGGCGCGCATCACGGCGGCTTCGTGTTCGACGACGATGACGGTGTTCCCAAGATCGCGCAGGCGTTGGAGAATGACGACGAGGCGCGCGGTGTCGCGCGGGTGCAGGCCCACGCTCGGCTCGTCGAGGACGTAGAGGGTGTTGACGAGGCGCGTGCCGAGACAGGTGGTGAGATTTACGCGCTCGGTCTCGCCGCCGGAAAGCGTGCGCGTGGCGCGGTCGAGCGTGAGGTAGCCGAGGCCGACCTCGACGAGGTAGGCAAGGCGGGAGCGGACTTCTTCGAGCGCGTGAGCGAGCGGGGAGGCGGAGGAGATAGGAGATGGGAGATGGGAGATGGGAAAGAGGCGCTCGTGCAACGCGGTGATGACAGCGAGGGCGCGGCTCACGGAGAGGGAGTAGAAGTCCGCCAGTGTCAACTGAACGGGCCGTTCTCCCTCACCCCGGCCCTCTCCCGCTGGGAGAGGGGGAATGGCAGTCAGCGTTAGTTGCAGGCTTGTGCCCCTAGTTGAAGGCGCGGTTGCATGAGAACCGAATGACGCAGCTAGCGGCGGTGTCTGTGCGGGGCGCTTCGATTCGGCAAGACGCGGACTGCGTGTCTCCCTCTCCCAGCGGGAGAGGGCCGGGGTGAGGGGGAGAGTGTCAGCAGACAAACCGGTGAGACTTGGCACTTCGACGCGATACAAAAGACTTTCCGGCTGAAGGCGCTTCCCCTCGCACGCGGGGCAGCGCGTGTAGCTGCGGTAGCGCGAGAGCAGCACGCGCACGTGCATCTTGTAGCTCTTGCTCTCCAGCCAGCGGAAGTAGCCTTTCACGCCATACCACTTCTTTGGCCACGAGTTCGCGGGATCGTTCGAGTCGTAGCCGGGGTCGCCGTCGATGACCCAGCGTTGGTGCGCTTCGCTCAAATCGCGGAACGGCACGTCCATCGGCACGCCGAGTTTCTTGCAGAACTTCGCGAGGTCGGCCAGCGACTCCGCGCCGGTGCCGGTGCGCCACGGCTTCACCGCGCCAGCCTTGATTGAGATCGAGCGGTCGGGAATCGCCAGCTCATAGTCAATGCCTATGACGCGCCCGAAGCCCTTGCACGCCGGACACGCGCCGACGGGGTGGTTGAACGAGAAGAGCGCGGGGGAAGGCTCGCGATAATCGAGATCGCACTGCGCGCAGTGGAAACGGTTGGAGAAGAAATGCGGAGTGTGGAGTGCGGAGTGCGGAATGGCCGGATCGTTCGACACGTCGTAAATCGCGAGTTTCCCTTTGCCGAAGTGGTAGGCCTGCTCGCAGGCTTCGATGAAACGGGCGCGGCTGGCGGCGGCGAGCTTGAGGCGGTCTTGGACAATGGTGAGTGCGGCAAGGCCTCGTCGGAGCGCCGGGCATTGCTCGGCCGTGGTGTGCTCGTCCGCTCCTGCCGAGCGATGCTCGGCGCTCCGTAGTTTCACGAGCGCGTCGTCGAGGCGGACCATTTCGCCATTGAGGAGAAGCCGCTGGTAGCCCTGCCTGGCGATGAGGTCGAGGGATTCCTTGAGCGCGAGCTTTTCGGAAAGCGCGAGGTCGAACGTCACCAGACATTCCGCATTCCGCATTCCGTGTTCCGCATTCACCCGCTCCCAAACCTTCTGCGGCGGCTCTTTCTCCACGGGCTTGCCGCACTTCCGGCAATGCAACGTCGCGAGATGCGGCCAGAGGATTTTCAGGTGATCGCAAATCTCCGTCATCGTGCCGACGGTGCTGCGCGTGGTGCGGACGGCGTTGCGCTGCTCGATGGCGATGGCCGGCGGGATGCCCTCGATGCTGTCCACCCGCGGCTTGTCCATGCGGTCGAAGAACTGCCGCGCGTAGGGCGAGAAGGTCTCGATGTAGCGCCGCTGGCCCTCGGCGTAGAGCGTGTCGAAGGCGAGCGAGCTTTTGCCGGACCCACTCAGGCCGGTGACGACGATGAGCTTGCCGAGCGGGAGGTCGAGGTCGAAGCCCTTGAGGTTGTTGTGCCGCACGCCGTGGAGGCGGATGACACTGGCAGACGGCGGCGGCTTCTTCGACATGCGGCGCGGAAGGTAGGAGAGGGAGCAGCGAGAGGCAAGCGGGGGCAAATTTTCTCCTTCCAGCTTCCTTGCTGGTGACTACGCTCGACCTCACTCGCTATGAAAACTTCCCTCCTCACTCTCCTTTCCCTGTTCGCCGCCACCGCCTTCGCCGCCGAGCCGCCGCAGCCCAGGTTCCGCGTGCAGGACATTGATACCGCCGTCAACATCGGCTACGGCATCGCCATCGCGGACGTGGACGGCGACGGCAAGCCCGACATTCTCCTCGCCGACAAGAACACCATCCAGTGGTATCACAACCCCGACTGGAAGAAGCACGTCATCGCCGAAAACCTCACGCCGCAGGACAACGTCTGCATCGCCGCGCAGGTCGTTGACGGCAAATGCGAGCTTGCCGTCGGGGCCGGCTGGAACCCCGGCGAGACCAGCGACACCAACAAGAGCGGCGCGGTCTTCTATCTCGTCGCGCCCAAGGACCGCACCCAGAAGTGGGAAGCCATCAGGCTCCACCACGAGCCCACCGTTCATCGGATGCACTGGGTCTTGGCCCCGAGCGGCCAGTGGGAACTCATCGTCAAACCGCTCCACGGACGCGGCAACAAGAACAACGAAGGCGACGGCAGCAAGGTCTATTGCTACACCAAGCCCGCCAATCCCCACGACCCGTGGAAGCTTTCCCTCGTCTGCGACTTCACCCACGCCAGCCACAACTTCCAGCCCATCAACTGGGACAACGACCCCGAGCACGAACTCCTCGTCGCCGCCAAGGAAGGCGTCTGGTTCATGGGCCGCAGCACCGGCACCTGGAAGAAGCGCCAATACTCCGACCATTGGGCGGGCGAAGTCCGCGACGGCAAACTCGCGAACGGCACGCACTTCTTCGCCACCATCGAGCCGATGCACGGCACCACCAGCGCTGTTTACACGCAGCCCGCGAACAACAAGGGCCTCTGGCCGCGCCTCGTCCTCGATGACACGCTCAAGGACGGCCACGCCGTCGCGGTGAACGACTTCCTCGGCACTGGCAGCGACCAGATCGTCGTGGGCTGGCGCGCGATGACGCCCAAGGGCGTGCCCGGCGTGCGACTCTTCACGCCGCTGGACCAGGACGGCAAGACCTGGCGCAAGACCGACCTCTCCGGCGCGGAAGTGGCCATCGAAGACCTGAAAGCCGCCGACCTCAACGGCGACGGCAAGCCCGACCTCATCCTCGCCGGCCGCGCGACGAAGAACCTGCGGATACTTTGGAACGAGACGGGGAAGTGACAGACTGAAACAGCATGGGTGAAAAACTTTCAGACCTAGAACGACGAAACGAAGCGCACCGCTGGAGTTGGGTTGTGATGATCTCCGGTTGCCTCGTGTTTGGCGTCCTCATGGGCCTGCGCCCTGAATTTGATTCCATGTGGGCGCGTGCCTTGGTCGCCGGCTGCGCCGGTTTGGTTCTGGGCCTCGCCAGATGGCAGTTTCTCAAGCTTCGAAGATGAATCCACGAACCGGCCCGTGAACTCTCAAACCTCAAAAGCTTCGTCGCTTTTCTCCCTCACCCTTTCCCTCTCCCGCTGGGAGAGGGGAGCGGGCCGGGACGCGTCATCTCCGGGAGCGCGCCGCGCAACGCCCCCCGCAGTCGAACGTCCTCCCTCTCCCAGCGGGAGAGGGCAGGGGTGAGGGAGAACGCGCGGCCGCGTGACGATGCACTGGCGAATTCTGTCGCACGAGGCGGGGTAGGTGAGTTTTCGCTTTTCACCATGAGCCAACCGCCACAACGAAATTCTTGGGTCGGCTTCCTGTCCAAGTTCTCCGCCGTGCCGCTGGAGTTGCGGGCCTTTGCGCTCTTCTCGGTGGTCGTGATGCTCGTGGGTTTCGGCCTGCCGGTCTTAGGCCCAAAACGACTGTGGGAGAGCATCGTCCAGTTCACCGGCTGGTCGCCATCGCTGGGCTACAGCCTCAGCGGCTTTCCTCCCGTTGTGCTCGGAAGCTGTTGGTCTGGGCTGCGATGTCCAAGGCCAATGCTTCGATGGACCCGGTGAGTGATCCGCTCCCCTAAATCACTGCTTCCTCGCCATAAATCAGTGCTCGGGAGCACTCAGCCACAGCTCGGAAGCAGGAGTGCAGTGGTCGGGAGCACTGGATTACTGCTCAGAAGCACTCAACCACCGCTTGGGAGCACTGAATTACTGCTCCGGAGCGGCGATGGGGTGGCCTCCCCTGCAAACCGCCAATGAGGCTTTCGTGGAGCATGCCCAAGACGACATAAACGGCGAGCAGCGCCGCCGCGATGAGCAGCGGCATATTCGTCAACGACGCGCGAAAGATTTGCGCCGTCCCTTGGAAGCTGCCTGAAATGCTGGATGGCATATGCAGCTCCTCGGCGGTCTTCTGAATGACTTCCGTGGCCTGCCCCAGTGCGACGCCGGGCGCGAGATTGAACGAGATTGTGACGGCGGGGAACTGGCCTTGATGACTGACGGACAGACTGGAGTTGACGGTCTTAAACTGCGCGACGCCGGCAAGCGGAATTTGATGTCCCGTGTTCGATTTGACAAAAATCTTGTCCAGCGAAGAGGGGTCTTTCAGGAAGTCCGGATCCACTTCGAGGATCACATGATGCTGGTTGTAGCGCTAAAGTTTGCGTCCTTAAAAACCACCCTCCGAATGAAGACCACCATGAAGCCTGTCCCCCGAGCACGATCCCATGCACTTTGGTTTTGATAGCAGCCCTCGGCGGGCTTCATGCAGTCAGCGCCGACACGCCAGGTGAAATCCTGAAGCTGCGACTCACCTGCATGGACAAAGAAACCAATGTCATCTGGATCAAAACTCGGAACCTCTCTTACCGCCTGGCCGTGGACGATGTCATTTCCTTGCGCACTCGAGGAGTTTCTTCAACCGTGTTCTAAGTCATGCTTGTCAGCGGCAAAGTCGCCTCGGTGACGACCAATCAAACGCCTCGCCCCGTCATCGTCGTGTCTCCAATACGCTGTTCCGAGTGTTCGCATTGGTCACTGCCATGAAGCTGAAAATCCTTCGACTGGCTCGCGTTCGTTTTACGGTGCTCATTTGCCTGGCGACCGCGTTTAACATTCCTGCCGCCGAGCCGAAATACGATCTCATCATCCGCAACGGCAAGATCGCCGACGGCACGGGCAACCCGTGGTTCCTCGGTGACATCGCGGTGAAAGGCGACCGCATCGTCAGCGTCGGTCGCGTGAACGGGGGCGCGCGGCGCGAGATTGACGCGCGCGGGCTGGTCGTCGCGCCGGGCTTCATAGATGTCCACTCGCACTCGGACTTCATGCTGCTCGAGGACGGCACCGCGCAGAGCAAAATTCGTCAGGGCGTGACCACCGAGGTGCTCGGTGAAGGCGGCTCTGCGGGGCCGTTCGTCGGCAAGCTCACGCCGCGTCCCGTCTCTGTGAGGAACCAACCCACGCAGCTCCGCACGCTCGGTGATTACTTCGCCGCGGTCGAGCGCTCGGGCGTTTCGGTGAATGTCGTCTCCTACGTGGGCGAGGGAAACATCTGGCAATGCGTCATGGGCTCGTCCTTCGCCCGGCCGACTCCCGCCGAATTGCTGCGCATGAAGGAACTCGTCGCAGAGGCGATGAACGACGGCGCGTTCGGCTTGTCCACCGCGCTGATGATGCCGCCCGGCTCGCTCGCGACGACGGATGAACTCGTCGAATTGTGCCAGGTTGTCCGGCAGCACGGCGGCATTTACTCGACGCACATTCACGACGAGGGCCTCGGCGTGTTCGATTCGATCAAGCAGGCCATTGCCATCGGCGAGCGTGCCGGCGTGCCGGTGGACATCATTCACTTGAAGATCACCGACGAGAAATACTGGGGCCGCATGAAGGAAGTCATCGCGCGCATCGAGGCCGCGCGCCGGCGCGGCGTGAACGTGCAGGCCAACGTCTATCCCTACACGCGCGGCAACAACGACCTCGCCAGCATCATCCCGCCCTGGGCGCATGAGGGTGGACGCGATGCGCTGCTCGCGCGGCTCAAGGACCCCGCGCAGCGTCCGCGTTTGAAGCAGGACATCCGCGGCGGCCTCTCCGACTGGTATAATCACTACACCGCGGTCGGTGGCGATTGGAGCCGGATGCTTGTGAGCGCGAACAACGCCTACAAAGGCATGACCATGGACCGCGTCATCGCCCTGAAGAGCGACGGCCGGACGCCCAAGCCCGACCCGCTCGACATCCTCTTCGACTTGCTCATCGAGCAGGGCGGCTCCGTGGGCACCGTGTATGCGCACCACACCGAGGAGGACATGAACCTCGCGCTCGTGCAGCCCTGGTGCTCCATCGGCTCGGACGGTTCCGCCTTCGCCACGGACGGCCTGCTGCGACGCGGCCATCCACACCCGCGCAACTTCGGCACGTTCCCGCGCGTGCTCGGCGTCTATGTCCGCGAGCGCGGCCTGCTGCGGCTGGAGGACGCCGTCCGCAAGATGACCTCGCTCAACGCCGCCAAGCTCGGCCTGCGCGACCGCGGCCTGCTGCGCGCGGGCTGCTTCGCCGACATCGTCATCTTCGATCCCGCGCGCGTGATTGACCGCGCCACTTACGAAGACCCGTTCCACTACGGCGAAGGCATCACCCACGTCGTCGTCAACGGCCAGTTTGTCCTTGAAAATGGAATTCACACGGGCAGCCGCCCCGGCCGGGTTTTGCGGCACGCTTCGAGAAGCGAAGCGGAGAAGAACTAACGACCGCGCTGTTTTTCAAAGCCCCACGAGACGCGACTCGGCGTCGCCGAAGCGCGGGAGCTTCACATCCATGCGGTCCATCAACGAGAGATACAGGCTGCACAGCTTGCGGTTGTCGTCACCCTTGTCGCGGTAGTCGAGGACGCGACCTGTTTGCAACACGCCGCCGAGTCCGCCGACCGTGAGCACGGGGAGCTTGCTGTTGTCGTGCCGGGAGCCGGACCACATGTTGTTCACGAAGAGCAGGCACGAGTGGTCGAGCACGGTGCCTTCGCCCTCCGGCATCGCCGAGAGGCGACTCGCGAGATGCGCAAGCTGGCTGACGTAGAGGCGCGACACGCGCTCATAGCCGTCGGACTGGTCGTTGTGCGAGGCGGGATGGTGCGCGTCGCGCACGTCGAGAAATGGATAGAACAACCCGGACAGGTCGCGGCACATGAGCATCGAGGCGACACGCGTTTTGTCGGTCTGGAAACCGAGCGCGACGATGTCGCACATCAGCCGCATGTGCTCGCGGATGTCCTCGGGCAGGCCGTTGTCGGGACGCTTCATCGTAAAGATCGGGCGGCCTTTGTCGCGCGCGTTGTCCTCGGCCTTGGTCTTGTCGTCGCGCATCCGCTCCGCGCGCTTCTCCACTTCGCGGACACTGGTGAGATATTCGTCGAGCTTGGCTTTGTCGGTGGAACTCACCTTGCGGCTCAAGCTCTCAGCCTGTTCCTTCACGCGGTCGAGAACGCTCTGCGTGCGCCGGCTGCCGCTGTTTTCAAACAAGCTGTCAAAGGCGAGCGAGGGATAAACCTCCGTCGGCACCGGCGAGTCCGCGCTCTGCCACGAAATGTGCGAGCTGTAGGCCATCGAGAAATTCGTCTCGTGATAACCGGTGAGCGGCTGCTCGCACGCGAGCACCATGCTCGGCTGCACCGTGTCCTGGCCGATGTGATTGGCGAGCACCTGGTCCATGCTGATGCCGCCGTGCAGCACCGCGCCCTTTTGCAGCGGCATGCCGGAAAGGATGTTGCCCGTCATGCCGGGATGAATGCCGACGCCGGTGGAAGGCTTGTTGAACAGTCCGTTGATGACGTTGACCTTCGTCTTGAACGGCTCCAGCGGCGAGAGGCTCTTGCTGAGTTCCATGTCCGGGCCTGAGCCTTTCGCCCACCAGTGATTCGCGTTGATGCCGTTGCCCATGAACTGCACGCAGAATCGTTTTGGAAACGGTCCAGGCGCGTCCGACTTCGCGGGCGCATCGCCCCAGACGGGAATGGATTCAAGCCACGGCAAAGCCATGGTGACGCCAACGCCCCGCAGGAACGTGCGGCGGGCGAGGCGCTGGCGGCGGGCGGCGGGCGAAGGTTGGTTAAGTTCGCGCATAGGGCAATTGTGTTTCAGGCACCGGTTTCATTGGGCGGTTGAAAGTCAGCGTCATTTCGCTTGCAGACCAAGCCTGTTTGGCTGTGCGTTCTGCTGCGCTTTTGAAATGGTGGCCAGCGTCGTGACTTTGCCATCGCGACTCAGTTTTCGGACGCGCGGCAGCCAACCCTCGGTGAAGTGGCCGTTGGCATTGGTATATTCGAGGACGTAAACCTCGTCCCCGTGCACGGCGACTCCGGTAGGAGACCACGGTCTTTCGGCCTTCAATACCGTTTCGACCCTGCCATCGGCTGTTATCTTCAGCACACAGCGGCAACCGCAGGCCGCCGCATAGACAGTTCCATGTGAATCCACGTCAAGACCGCGCAGGAAGGCGGTGGGTGCGTCATGGTCGCAATCCTTCACAACCACCGGGCCGGCCAACGTGGTGAACCTCCCGTCAGTCGTCACCTTCATGACGCCTGTGAGACACGCAGCGTAAATGACGTCATTGGGTCCGCTCGCGAGTCCGGTAATGCCGAGGTCCTCAATGCTTCTGGCAAAGTCAGGCGCAAACGGCTCCCGTTTTCCATCAGGGGAAATCTTCGTAAGCCCCACGCTCCCCCCGCCGGTGATTGAAACGCTTAGGCCGTAATAGAGGTTTCCATCCGTGTTGACGGTGATGGGAGCGCCGCCGTCCGCGACGATCAGGGCTGGCGTGACACCCTCGGGCGTAATCCTCTCGACCAGCTTCAAACCAGAGCGGGCAAACTTGCCTTTGGTGTCCAAAGCAATCCAGTGTCCCCCCAGCTTGTCGTAATACGCCGTCACTTTGCCCTGGGTGTCGATCTTCCAGATGGTGCGGGCGGCACTGTCCTGGAAGAACACCTGACCCTGTGGGTCAACAACAATGCCTGACCCTGGGTGAGCCGACGCCGTAAAGCAAAAGCGGGCGTAAACCGTCCCGATCGCCAGGAGCATGGAAAAGCGGGTTTTCATAGGTCGGTTTGAGGCCGGGCGAGTTTGAACTCATAAGCACGCCACCGCCTTCCACTGACGACCACGCCGGGAAAATTATTCCTGGGCGAGTTCATCAGGAGCACGTTTGTTGCAGAACTGCGGACTCGTGACGATGCCTTCGACGAGGCTGCCGAAGCGGAAGCCGTTCGCGGCGAGCTTCGCGCGCATCTCGCGGATCGTGACATCGTCAGAGAGCATAAGGCTGCGACCTAATGCGTAGCCTAGCAGCTTGCGGGAGAGGTTGTCGAGGAAGTCGTCTTGGCGCCGCTCGCGGATGTAGGCGCGCAGACCGTCCAAGCCCGTCCGTTCGCTGCCGCCGGGGAAGGTCGCGCGCGTGTCCACCGGCCGACCGCCCAAATCCTTTTCGCGCCGCTCACCGACAGGACCGTAGTTTTCAAACACGAGTCCGAACGAGTCGAAGCGCGCGTGGCACGCGGCGCAGGATTTGTCCTCGCGGTGTTTTGCGAGCACGTCGCGCAGCGGCAGGTCCAGCTTTGCCTCGTCATGCGGCAGCTCCGGCACGACCGGCGGCGGCGGCGGGATTTGCTCGCCGAGCACGCGGCGCACGACCCAATAGCCCCGCTTGACCGGGCTGGTGCGCAGGCCGGGCGCGTTCTTGGTCTGGAACACGGCCATCGGCAGAATGCCGCCGCGCTCGTAACGGTCGGCGTCATTGATGCGGAGCCAGTTGCTGGCGGCTGAAGGCTCATCTCCTGCAAGTGGAGCGCGGCCTTCAGGCCGCTTCAGTGTCACAGCGCCCGAGATTGTCGAAGCGGCATAAATGCCGCGCTCCTTGGACTGCCGAAGGTTGGTGACGGATTTGTTTTCTAATGAAGAAAACGCTTCAGTCATGCCGTAGTGCTTCGCGAGCGGTGCATTGACGAACGTGTGCTTCGCGTAAAGGAACTCCAGCACGGAATGGTTTTCCTGCACGACATCCAACATGAAGCGCACCGGCTCCTCGAACATCGCCGAGCGCAACTCATCGTTGAAGCCGGGGAAGCGCTCGCGATCCACGGCGTTGTGTTCCTCGAAGCGGCGGAAGTCGAGCCAGTTACCGCCGAACTCCACCGCGAGGCCGCGAATGCGCGCGTCTTTCATCATACGTCTCGCCTGCGCGGCGAGCACTTCGGGCTTGTGCAAATCGCCGGCAGCAGCGCGGGCGAGCAGTTCTTCATCCGGCATGCTCGACCAAAGGAAGTAGCTCAGTCGGCTGGCGAGCGCGTGGTCGGACAATGGCCGCACTTTAAGCTGCGTGTCCGGCAGGCCGGTCCCGCCGATTTTTTTGGAAGCGCCTGCGGCCTCGAGCGAATCAATTCGGTAGCAGAAGTGCGGCGACATCAGCACGCTCACCACCGAATCGCGAATCGCGTCCTCGTGACTCAGCCCGTCCTTCGCGCGCAGCGAACGATAGAACGCCAGAAGCTCATCACGTTCCGTTTGCGCGAGCGGACGACGATACGCGCGTTCGGCGAACTTCAGCAGCGAGGGGAGATGAGTCGGTTCTGCTGTGGCGCGGACCTGCTCGATGCCGCGGATATTGGCCGAGGTGATTTTGAAATGGTCCGCAATGGCATCAATCACCATTGGCTGGCCGCCGTTGTTTTGCAGGCTTTCACGCGCCATCGCGAGATACACGTCGGTGAGCCGTTGGAGCTTTGCCGGCGAAGTCACGTCCTTGTCCTCGGAGCGCGCGAAGTCGAACTCCGGCCCCTTGATCGTCTTGGACTCGGCGCGTTCGTAGAAGATGAACTCTTTGTGCTGCCGCTCGGGCACGAACGCGACGAAGTCAAACTCCAGCCACAGGCGGTCCAGCGCACGACGGCCCGCGTCATCGAGAATCAACTCCATGAGCGGCGCGTCATCGCGGAAGTAGCCCATCATGTTGTGAAAGCCCGCGCTCAGGAGGCGGCCTTTGTCATTGGGCCGCTCCATGTGCATCCGCCCGCGTTCCGAGATGTAGAAGGCGTCGGGAAACACGTTGCAGAATCGCTCGAAGGACGCGAGGTAAGGCGCGCGAGCGCGCTCGTCCGCCGGGACAAACAGGTCCGCGTCTGGCCCGTTCACGACTGGTTCAGGCACAGGATTACCATCCTCGTCCTTCGCATTTTTTCGCGGTGGGACAGGCCTGACTACACCGCCGAGTTCCAGCGTGTCGGGATTCAGCAGCCGGCGATGCGTCGCGTATTGGCGGTTCTTCCACATGATGAAGCACTGGCCGCCAGAGGAAACGCCCCGGAGCTCAAGGTTCTTGAATTTCCATTCCAGTTTCCTACGCAAGCCGCCGACGAAGTCACGCATCTCGATGCAGCCGTCGCGCGCGGCATCCGGGCGCTTCGCGTCGGGCTTCGGCAATGCGTGCCACATCGCGTGCAGCTTTGCGACAGGGCCGACCGTGTCCTTCGCCTCCGTCAACGTGGCCCAAATAAGTTCGAGATACTTGGCGCTGATCCTCGCCTCGGCGGCGAAGTCGGCGAGTGTGGCGCGGCGTTTGCCCAGCTCGGTGCGATGCTGGTAACGCCACGCCGCGAGGAAATAATCCGCGTAGTCCGTCGGCTGGCGTTTGTAAAAATCCACGATGCGCAGGATGGAATACTTGTCGCGGTCCGTTTCCGCGAGGACCGGGTGCGGCGCGAAATCGAAGCCGTCCGGCTTCAGCACGAGATGATCGGCGACCGAGCGCGCGGCTTGCAGATATTTCTTCAACAGCGCGGGCGACATCGCAAGTGATTCGCCGGAATTGTCGAAGCCCGCCTGATTCGCCGGGTCCACGGGGAATTCACGCGTCGGGCGCAAGTCGAAGCCCGTTAGGTCGCGGATGGTGTAGTCGTATTCGGCGTTGCTCAACCGCCGCGCCAGCACCGGGCCGGGATCGCCCGCGTGCTTCTCCGCCTCGTGCCGGCGCAGCGCCTGAATCCATGCGATGACTTCATCGCGCTGCTTCGGCGCGGGATGCTTCTTTGCCTCTTCTGGCGGCATCTCTTTTGCAGAAAGTTTGTCCAGCACCAGCGCCCAGCGCGCGTGATCCTGCGTGACTGCCGCCATCGTGGAGAATGGGCTGAGGTCGAACTGCGCCTTGGGCTTCTCCTTGCCGTGGCACGAGACGCAGTAAGCCTCGACGAACGGTCGGACAGTGCCAGTGAACCGGCGTTCCAGATCAGCCTCGGCTCGGTCAGCGGCCTTTGCTGTGATGACAACGATGCCGAACAGGACGGCAGCGACCACCGTCACGCGCGCGAACAGCAAATGTGATTTGCAGGCACTCAAGCGATGCGTCGGTTCATGTCAGTAAAATGGACTCACGAATGAAGCCGGGGATCGCCTGTGTTTCAAGCTCTGATTCGTCGTCCAACGTCCAACCCAATAAAGCGCGCGAAGTGTTCAACAGGCTCTCTGCGCCTGCCTGGGAAGCGTCGGGCGCGAACTTCGGCGGCACGAGGCTGGCGGAGAGCTTGCGCGATGGTGGTAACTTGCCGCCGGTAATGACTCTGATCTTCGCAGCCGGCGCGATGGAAGGCGCTCACTCCACCACACACCGAAAGCCGCAGCCGCCGGAGCGAAAGCCCGGTGAGCAGGGATGGCGGCCGGACGACAGCAGCGCGAAGCTTGAGTAGCTATCCCAGGAACTGCCTCGCACCGCACGGTCGTTGTTCGCCTGCATCAGCGAGGTCAGGTTGATTACCAGCCGGGCCGGTGCTATCGCTTCCCGTCATGAACCACCGGCTGGGCTGGACGCTCGCTGCAACTTTGGCTCTGGGCTTGGCCGGCGCTGAACGGAAGACGACCGGGCCTGATGCGCCGGTGCATGCCGCAGTGGCGAAGTATTGCGTGGACTGCCACGGCGGCGACACGACGAAGGGCGGATTGAATCTCGCGGCCATTCTCCCGGACGGCGTGAACAGCCACTCCGAGATTTGGGAGAAGGCCGTTCGCCGGTTGCGCGCACGACAGATGCCGCCGGCGGGCAAGCCGCGACCGGAGGAGAAAATTTACGCTGCGGTTCTCTCCTCACTCGAAACGACCTTGGACCGCGTGGCCGCCACGCACCCGAATCCCGGCCGCACCGACACCATCCGCCGGCTCAATCGCACGGAGTATCAGAACGCCATCCGCGATTTGCTCGCGCTGGAGATTGATGCGACGGCGCTGCTGCCCGCGGACGAGTCGAGCCACGGGTTCGATAATGTCACCGTCGGCGAGTTGTCGCCGACGTTGCTCGACCGCTACATCACGGCGGCGCAGAAGATCGCGCGGCTCGCGGTCGGCGGCGCGCAGCGCGCTCCCGGCGGCGACACGATCCGCATCAAGCCCGACATCACGCAGGAGGACCGCGTGGACGGACTGCCGCTCGGCACGCGCGGCGGCGCGCTGGTCCGCTACACGTTTCCGCAGGACGGCGAATACGATTTGCAAATCCGCCTCACGCGCGACCGCAACGAGCACGTCGAGGGCCTCACCGAGCCGCACGAGATGGAAGTGCTTCTTGATCGCGAGCCGGTGCAGTCCTTCACGGTGAAGCCGCCCGGGAGCAAGGGCCACGAACTCGCGGACGCGCACCTCAAGCTCCGCGTCGCGGTGAAGGCCGGGCCGCACGACCTCGGCGTGACGTTCCTCAAGAACTCCTCGCCGCTGCGCGAGACTGCGCGCCAGCCGTTGGTTTCGCAGTTCAACCTGCACCGGCATCCGCGCAGTTCGCCCGCCATCTACCAGGTCTCGATCACCGGGCCGTTCGGCGCGAAGGGGCCGGGTGACACGCCGAGCCGGCGGCGCATCTTCATCGCGCAGCCCAGGTCGCCGGGCGAGGAGGACGCCTGCGCGAAGCAGATTCTCTCCACGCTCATGCGCCGCGCCTATCGCCGGCCGGTGACCGACGAAGACTTGAAGCGTCCGCTGGAGTTCTACCGCGATGCGCGAAAAGAGGCGGACTTCGATGCGGGCATCGAGGCGGCGTTGAGCGCCGTGCTCGTGAGCCGCGAGTTTCTGTTCCGCGTCGAGCAGGAGCCGAAGGGTCTCGCGGCGAAGACGGCATATCGCGTGAGCGATTTGGAACTGGCCTCGCGACTGTCGTTCTTCCTGTGGAGCAGCATTCCTGATGACGAGTTGCTCGCAGTGGCGGGTCGCGGCGAGTTGAGCAAGCCCGCCGTGCTCGCGAAGCAGACGCGCCGCATGCTCGGCGACCCGCGCGCGGAATCGCTCGTGCGCAACTTCGCCGGGCAGTGGCTTTACTTGCGCAACCTCGACTCCATCACGCCGGACGCGCGGCTCTTTCCCGACTTCGACGACAACCTGCGCCAGTCGCTGCGCCGCGAGACGGAGCTGCTCTTCGAGGAAATGCTGCGCGAGGACCGCAGCGTGCTCGACCTGCTGCGCGCGGACCACACCTATCTGAACGAGCGGCTCGCGCGGCACTACGGCATCGCGGGCGTGCAGGGGACGCGCTTCCGCCGCGTCGCGCTGGAGCCGGAGAGTCATCGCGGCGGACTGCTGCGGCACGGGAGCATCCTCACGGTCACGTCCTACGCCACGCGCACGTCGCCGGTGATTCGCGGCAAGTGGATTCTGGAAAACCTCGTCGGCACGCCGCCGCCGCCGCCGTTGCCGGACGTGCCCGCGCTGGACGACAACACAGTCTCCGCGTCGCTCCCGGTGCGCGAGCGGCTCGCGAAGCATCGTGCGAACGCCGCCTGTGCGGGCTGCCACGATTTTATGGACCCCGTCGGCTTCGCGCTTGAAAACTTCGACGCGCTCGGCCGCTGGCGAACGATGGAGGAAGGCAAGCCCGTGGACGCGAGCGGCGGCCTGCCCGACGGGAGCAAGTTCACCGGCGTCGCCGGCCTCGAAGCCGGCCTGCTCGCACGCCCGGAAATTTTCGCCGGCACGATGACGGAAAAGCTGCTCACGTTCGCGCTCGGTCGCGGCGTCGAGCCGTTCGACGCGCCCGCCGTGCGCGCCATCGTGCGCGCGGCGCAGGCGGACGGCTTCCGGTTCTCGGCAATTGTCCTTGGAATTGTGAACAGCACACCGTTTAAGATGAGGAAAAGCCTATGAGCACCTTCACCACACGCATGGCCCTGCCGCGGCGCACGTTCCTGCGCGGCATGGGCGCGACGCTCGCGCTGCCGCTGCTGGACGCGATGGTTCCCGCCGCGACCGCCGCCGCCGCGACCGCCGCCACGCCTATCCGCCGGCTCGGCTTTGTCTTCATGCCGATGGGCGCGGACCTGCCGCGCTGGACGCCGCCAGGCGCGGGCCGGCTCGACGAGCTTTCGCCGATCCTCAGTTCGCTCGCGCCGGTGAAGCAGCACGTGAGCGTCGTCACGAACCTTGAATTGCAAAACGCCTATCCCGGCAGCCACGCGACGTCCAACTCCGCCTTCCTCAGCGCGGCCAAGGCCAAGCTGACCGAGAGCACCGACTATTATCTCGGCACAACCGTGGACCAGGTCGCCGCGAAGCAAATCGGCCAGGCGACGCAACTGCCCTCGCTCGAAATGGCGATGGACATGCTCCAGCTCGTCGGCCAGTGCGACAACGGCTACGCGTGCGTTTATCAGAACAACCTCTCGTGGTCGTCGCCCACCACGCCGCTGCCCGCCGAGGCGCATCCGCGGCTCGTCTTCGAGATGCTTTTCGGCGAAGGCGGCAGCAAGGCCGACCGCAAGGCCGCGTTGCGCAAACGCGCGAGCCTGCTCGACTTCGTGAAGGACGACATCTCCCGCCTCGAACGCACGCTCGGCCCGGCTGACCGCGCGAAGGTGGGCCATTATCTCGAAACCGTCCGTGAGGTGGAGCGCCGCATCCAGAAGGCCGAGACGAGCGTGGCAGACAACCCGTTGCCGGACCTCGACCGCCCCGCAGGCGTGCCCGCGAGCTACGCGGACCACGCGCGACTGATGTTCGATTTGCAGTTGCTCGCGTTGCAGGGCGACGTGACGCGCGTCATCACTTTCCAACTAGCGCGCGAAACGAGCAACCGCACTTACCCCGAGATTGGCGTGCCCGACCCGCACCACCCGCTTTCGCACCACGGCAACGACCCGGACAAAATCGCGCGCATGGCGAAGATAAATTCCTTCCACGTGTCGCTCTTCGCGGAGTTCCTCGGCAAGCTCGCGGGCACGAAGGAAGGCAACGGCACGCTGCTCGACCACTCGCTCTATCTTTACGGCAGCGGCATCGGCAACCCCAACGTGCATGACCACTCGAACCTGCCCGTCCTCGTCGCGGGCGGCGCGGCAGGCGGGATGAAGGGCGGCCGCCACATCCGTTACGACAAACCCACGCCGCTGGCGAACCTGCATCTGACGCTGCTCGACAAGGTCGGCGTGCGCCTCGACAAGTTCGGCGACAGCAACGGCAAGGTGGACGAGTTGTTCGAGCCGCTGGCGATTTGAACGAGGTTCGTCATGAACTCCGTCTCTGAGATGGCAAATGTTCCGCCCTTTCAGGGCTGGCCAACTGTGTGGCGGATCTCTCCCAGGGCGTTGCCCTGGGCTGGTCTGTTGAGGCCCTTCGGGCCAGAAATCCCGTTCGTTCGAACACCTACAAGAGTGTCGATGTCCCGCTTTGGATTGTCGAAGGGCCGTTTCGCCAGTGAGCTAATAGTGAGCGATGTCCTGAACTGTCGCCGCTGCTGCGCCCCGAAGGGGCAGAGACAAACCAGCCCAGGGCATCGCCCTGGGTCAACGGATCAGAATTGCAACGAGCCCTGAAAGGGCGAAACAAGCCGACGCGCACCGTGCATGTCCCAATCACTCGTCAAGAACCTGGTGCATCTCGTTTACAGCACGAAACACCGGCAGGCTTGGATTCCCAAAGAACATCGCGCAGCGCTGTTCGCCTATCAGGCGGGCATTTTCAAGGAGTGGGAAAGTCCGGCGCTGATAATCGGTGGCGTGGAGGACCATGTGCATGCCCTGATCTCGTTGTCGAAGAACCACGCTTTGAAAAAGGTTGTCGAGGAAGTGAAGAAGGGCAGCTCCAAGTGGATGAAGTCGGATGGACCGCGCAATTCCGCGTTCTGCTGGCAGGCGGGCTACGCCGCGTTCTCCGTAAGCCAGTCCAACTCGGAAGCCGTGAGCCGTTACATTGCAAACCAGGAGCCACACCATCGCAAGGTGACGTTTCAAGACGAGTTGCGCGCGTTGTTCAAGCGGCATGAAATCGAATTCGATGAACGTTATGTGTGGGATTGAGAACCAAGTGATTCGAAGTGAAGCGTGGCAGGACAACGACCGGCCGTGGTATCGGAGATGCGCGCCGTCGCAAACCGCGCCAAAGGCGCATGACAAACCAGCCTGGGGCAACGCCCCAGGAACGTGGTTTCAAAAATGTTCCCAAGCCCTGAAAGGGCGAAACAACCACGCCGTTTGTGCCGCCCTTTCAGGGCTTGGTGGATTTTGGACGACCATAACCCAGGGCGTTGCCCTGGGCTGGTTTGTTGCAGCCCCTGCGGGGCGTCGGAGATTGGTGACACGGTGGCGTGCGTTGCATGTTGCTTGCGCTGCGATTGGGTTCTTCCTAATTGCGCCTATGGTTTTCGCCGCTCCATCCCCTCTCGCCAACGCCGCCGAGAAGGCCGACTGGCTGCGCGTTCAACAATTGCTCAAGGCAAAGGCTCCTGTGCAATCCACGCAGGCGGACGGCATGACCGCGCTGCACTGGGCCGCGCACCATGACCATCTCGCGACCGCGAAGGCGCTGCTCGCCGCCGGCGCGGATGCGAAGGCCACGAATCGCTACGGCATCTCCCCGCTCTCGCTCGCGTGCGTGAATGGCAACACGGACCTCGTTGAAATGCTCCTCGCCGCCGGCGCGGACGCGAACACGACGCTGCGCGGCGGCGAGACCGTGTTGATGACCGCCGCGCGCACCGGCAAGCCCGGCCCCGTCACCGCGCTGCTCAACCGCGGCGCGGACGTAAACGCGAAGGAGCACCGCGGACAAACCGCGCTCATGTGGGCGGCAGCGGAGGGCCACGCCGTCGTCGTCGAGTTGCTGCTCAAGGCCGGCGCGGATTTCCGCGTCGCGCTGCCGGATTCCAGTTTCACCGCGCTGTTCTTCGCCGTGCGCGAAGGCCGCACCGAGGTTGTGCGCGCCCTGCTCAAGGCGGGCGCGGACGTGAACGACACGTTGCAACCGCGCAAGCCGGGCGGCAAAGCGCCGAGGACGGGCACAAGCCCGCTGGTGCTGGCGGTCGAGAACGGCCACTTCGATCTCGCCGTGGCGTTGCTCGATGCCGGCGCCGATGCGAACGACCAGCGTTCGGGCTTCACCGCGCTGCACGTGCTCTCGTGGGTCCGCAAACCGCCGCGCGGCGACGGCGACGACGGCATCCCGCCGCCGATTGGTTCCGGCAACCTGACGAGCCTCCAGTTCGTAAAAAAACTCGTGGAGCACGGCGCGGACGCGAACGCGCGCCTCAAGACCGGCAAGGGCGGCGCAGGCTCATTCAGCCGGGTGGGCGCGACGCCTTTCCTGCTGGCCGCCTTCACCGCCGACGCCCCGTTCATGCGCGAGTTGATCAAACTCGGCGCCGACCCGTCTCTGGGAAATCGCGACAACTGCACGCCGCTCATGGTCGCGTGCGGCATCGGCGTCGCCGGTTCAGAGGCGGATGAAGTTGCCGGCACGGAGCCGGAAGTCATCGAGGCGGTGCAACTGCTGCTCGAACACGGCGCGGATGTGAACGCGGTGGACGCGAACGGCGAAACCGCCATGCACGGCGCGGCTTACAAGAATCTCACCAAGGTCGTGCAACTCCTCGCCGACAAGGGCGCGAAGATCGAGGTTTGGAACAAGAAAAACAAATCCGGCTGGACGCCGCTGCTCATCGCCGAGGGATTTCGGCCGGGAAATTTCAAACCCTCCGCCGAGACCATCGCCGCGCTGCACCGCGTGATGCTCGCCGCCGGCGTCACGCCGCCCCCGCCCACGGTGCGGCCCATCGAGACACGGAAGGGTTACGACCCTGCGAAGTCAGTTCGCTGAACTGCGCGGGCGATGCGAGCTGTGTGTCTCCTCATTGCTAGCGTCAGCCGGGTGTTGACGCCCGTGGTCGTCGCCGCGTTGCTCACTGGCTGCCAGACCGCTGGTTACTACGCGCAAGCAGTGCACGGGCACTTCCAGATCGTGAACCGGCAACAGCCCATCACGAAGCTGCTCCAGCAGCCGCAGACGCCCGAACCGCTCAAGGCCAGACTACAGCTGATTCTGGCGATGCGTGAGTTCGCGGAACGGGAGTTGAAGCTGCCGGTCAACGGCCATTACCTTCGCTACGCCGATCTGGGGCGGCCCTATGTGGTCTGGAACGTCACCGCCACGCCGGAGTTCTCAATGCGGCCGAAGGAGTGGTGGTATCCGGTCGTCGGCCGGCTGGCGTATCGCGGTTACTTCGAGGAGCGCAAGGCCCGGAGTCAGGCGAGCGAGTTGTCCCGGCAGGGCTTCGATGTGGACGTGGGCGGCGTGCAGGCCTACTCGACGCTCGGCTGGTTCCGCGATCCTGCTCTGAACACGTTCATCAACGAGCCGGAGATCGAACTGGCCGAGTTGCTCTTTCACGAGCTTGCGCACCAGCGGCTGTTCGTCAGCGGAGACACAGATTTCAACGAGGCCTTTGCCGAAGCCGTCGGCGAGGAGGGGACGCGGCGGTGGTTGCAGGCGAAGCGCGGTGTTGCCGGAGTGGGCGAGTATGAGGCGCATCTGCGGCGCAAAGCGGACTTCACCCGCCTCGTCACCAGCGCGCATGACCGGCTGGCCGCGCTTTTTTTGGAATCGGGCACCGGCGCAAAGTCCACGCGTGAAATGAAATCCCTGCCCGCTGACAGGGTCGCCGAGCTGCGCGCACAGAAACAGGCCATCTTCGGCCAGCTCAAACGCGACTATGCGGCATTGAAGCCGGTCTGGGGCGGACGCACGGACTACGAGCGCTGGTTCCGCCGCCCGCTGAACAACGCGCACCTGAACGACGTGGATGCTTACTACCGGCTCGTGCCGGCTTTCCATCGCCTGCTGCGTGAGCAGGGTGGCGACTTGGAGGCATTCTATCGTGAGGCGAGCACGCTGGCGAAGTTGTCGAAAACCGAACGCCACCGACGCTTGCAACCGTAGCCCGCAGGCCGCGCAGCGGCGACTGGCTCAATCTTATCGCGTCTGCGCGCTGGATTCGCGCGGTATCAAGGCTTGAGGAGACTGTTCACTCCAACAACACAGCCTGCCAGATCGGATGCAGCGGCTGACTACCTTGAAGCAGCCCTGATCGGTTGTGTGGGAACCGGCACGAGCGACTTCACAAGCTTGGCCGAACCCACGTCGTAAATCTGCACCTGCCCGCTCTTGCTGCCAAGAATGAGGCGCGTGCCATCACGGCTGAGCGCGATGCCGAGAACGGGCGCAGGCGCGTTTGTGATGGAAGTTTTCCGCTGCCGATTGTCGGTCTGGTAAATCCGCACCTCGGCACCGCGCGTGGCGACGGCGAGCAGCTTGCGGTCGCCGCTCGTGGCGAGCGCCATCACCGGCTCGGCCTGCGCCTCGAAGTTGCGGACGTATTGATCGCGGTTGTTGACGGGCTGCGCGCCGTTGCCGGAGCCGGTGACTTCCACAACGGTGAGCGCGAGCTTGAGATCGAAGCCAGTCACTGTGCGCGCGTTGCCGGCAGAGATGGCGTTTGTCCCATCAGCGGCGACGGCGTTGATGATGTCAGTGGACTGATCCACCGAGCGCAGCAGCTTCAGGCTCTCGACGCTGCTCAACTTCGTCGTCTTGTCGCGGCTGCCACTGACGAGCTGTTTGCCGTCCATGGTGTAAGCCACGGCCATCACCCAGTCGCTGTGCAACTCGATGGACTTCGGCGCTGCGTTCGTGTCCACAGGCACGATGACCACCGCGCCCGTGGCCGTGCCGAGCGCGATGGCCTGGCCATCGGGCGCGAAGTTGCCCTTGAACAACGTGTCGTTGCCAATGCGCCGCGAGGACTGGCGGCGTCCTTCCGCATCGAAGAAAATCACTCCACCAAACTGCTGCGGCGAACCGCCCGCGACGGCCAATCGCTTCCCATCCGGGCTGAACTCAACGTGCGTGACGAGATCGAAGTCCGTCGGCAAACGGCGCGGCGCGCTGTCATCGTCCACATTGAACAGCACGACCTCGCTGCGGCACGCCGCGGTGGCGAGCTTGCCATCCGGGCTGATGGTCACGCTCGTCACGGCGGGCGCGGTGGCGTAAATCGCGGGGATGACCACCGGCGGACCGCCGGGCTTTGGCGCGGCATCAATCTTTGCGCCCTGCACGACCCAGTCGCGCAGCAGCTTCACCTTAGCGGCGGAGAGCGGCGGCTCGTTGTCAGGCATTTCGGGTTTTTCGCCGCTGATTTGTTTGATGAGCAAGCTCTTGTCCGGCTTGCCCGCGACGAAGAGCGGGCCGGTCTTGCCGCCCTTCCGCAGCGCGCTCACGTCGTCGAGTCGCAAACCGCCCTTGACCTTCTGTTCGCTGTGACAGCCGACGCAGTGCCGCCGAAAAATCGGCCACACGTCGCGCTGGTAGCTCACATCTGTGGCATTGGCTGAAAGGCTGCCGAGGAGAAAAGCAAAAATGATTTTTAGCCACGGATGAAACACTGACGAAACACGGATGAAAGGTGAGGTCGGCACGCCGGAGAATCGAATGCGAGCATGACTGAACGCATCTCCGCGTTTAGCTTGTATTCTCTCCGTGTTTAATCCGTGTTTCATCCGTGGCTAAAATCTGCGCGCTCAGTGGAGCATCGTGAAATCGCGGCTGTTGAGCAGGCTCCACATAAAATCCTGCGCGGCCTCGGCGCGCTTGTCTGCGTAAGAGGCGATGAACTTCTTTGCCAGCGCGATCTCGGCAGAGGTCGGCTTGCGCGCGAGCGACCAGAGGTAAAGCTGCTCGATGAGCCTGTCATCGCCAGGCTTCTGCGCGAGCAGCAGCGCGGGGCGCCCGCTGCCGCTTGTGACGCGGTCGAGGATGGACTTGCCGTTGATGAAGTGCAGTGCCTGCAGCATGTTCGCGCCGAGGTCGCGCTCGCACTCGCACGCCTCCATGCGCGAGGGCTTGCCGAAGAGTTTCAGGAAATCGCTCTGCACATTTCCGTCCGGCAGTTGCGCGGCGCTGAAGCCCGCCGGAGCACCGCCGAAGTTTTCCTTCACGCCGGTCGCCTGCACGAGTGAGTCGAGCATCGCCTCGGCCGGCAGGCGGCGCGGGATGGCGTGCGAGAAGTTCGCGTCGTCGTGGCCGTTGGTTTCGTTCGGCGTCGAGCTGCGCTGATACGTGCGCGATGTGACGATGACGCGCATGAGATGGCGCATGTCGAACTGGTGCTCCACGAAATCCTTCGTCAGCGCGTCGAGCAGCGCCGGGTTGATGGGCGGGCTGGTCGAACGCAAGTCGTCCACGGGGTCAATGATGCCGCGATGGAAGAAGTAGCTCCAGATGCGATTGGCGAGGCTGCGCACGAAGTGCGGGTTTTCCGGCGAAGTCAGCCATTGCGCGTAATCGGCGCGGCGGTCAATGCCCGTATCCAGCTTCGGTTCGCCACCGCCGAGATAACGCGGAGGCTGCGGCTTGCCGGTGCGGGGATTGGTCGAGTTGCCGGCGGAAAAGTTCACCAAAATCGTCTTCGCATTCTGCACACCGGTCTGGCGCGGATCGGCCTTCGTCGTCACTTGATTGAAGAAGCTGTGGACGCCGTAGTAGTCAGCCTGCGTCCAGTGCTCGAACGGGTGCGGATGACACCGCGCGCAAAGCATCCGCACGCCGGCGAAGACCTGCGTCGCGCGCTGCATTGTGTCGTCGGTGTCCTTGCTGACGGCGAAGTAGCCGGCGGCGGGATTGTCCACAAAACTGCCGCGCGCCGTGAGAATCTCGCGGGCAAACTGGTCCAGCGGCAGGTTGCGCGCAATGGCCGCGCGAATCCATTCGCGGAACGCATACACCGCCGGGTCACTCATCGTGTTGCGGGAGTTCTGCAACAGGTCGCCCCACTTCAATGACCACCAGTCCACAAACTCGGCTCGCTTCATCAACGCATCCACCACCTTTTCGCGCTTGTCCGCGCTCGTGTCGGCGACGAACGCGAGCACTTCCTCCGGCTTGGGCTGCACACCGATGAGGTCCACGGACACGCGGCGGAGGAAGCGCTTGTCGTCGGCCAGCTCGGAGGGTTTGATGCGAAGGTCGTTCAACTTGGAAATGACATTCCGGTCAACCAAGTTGTCTTCCGGCACGGGTGTCGGCTGAAAACTCTTGCTCGGTGGCAGCACGATGAAATTTGCCACGGCGAAAATTCCTTCGTAGCGCGCAACAATCGCCGTCTCGCCGAGATCGGTTGCTGTCACTAAACCAACGTCATCCACCTTCGCGACGCGCTCGGTGTTCACGTTGAAGATGCCGGTGCGGGACACGTCGCGCGTGGAGCCGTCGCTGTATTTTGCGACAAGCTGGAACTGCTGCCGAGCGCGCGGCAGCGCGACGACCTTCTCTGGATAAATCGTGACCGACACCAGCGTCGGCAGCGATGGCGCATCGTCCTTTGCGCCTTCGGTGATCCAGCGGCGCAGTGTTTCATCCATCAGGCTGCCGCGGTCGAAACGCACGCCGCCCTCGTGCGGCAGGTCGCCGGTCGCCTTGAGCAGCAGCAGGCTCGCGGCGGGATTGTGACGGTTGATGCGGCGCTCCATGAACTCATCCGTCAGCGCTGGATAATCCTTCTCCGCGTCCGCGCCGCGCAACGTCAGCTTGAAGCCGTTTTTTCCGAGCGAATAGCCGTGGCACGCGCCCGCGTTGCAACCGCCTTTGGACAACACCGGCATCACGTCCTGCCGGAAACTCATCGCCACCGGCTCGGCGGGCAATTGCACGGTCACGCTCACCTTTACCGTGCGCCCGCCGGCGCTCACGGTGATGGTTGTGCTGCCGTTCGCGATTGGCCGCACCCAACCGGCCGAATCAACGCGCGCCACTTTCTCACTGCTGCTGCGGAAGGTCGCCTTGCCGGTGAGGTCCACGTCGTAGCCGCCCTTCGTGCGCGCCATTACGACGAGCGAGTGCGGTCGCTGTGCGTTGACGAGCGTCAGCGACGATGGCGTGACGCGCACCTCCGTGACCGGGTCCGCTGCCGGCGCGGCCAAGAGGCTGAACGAGGCAGAAAAGGCACACGCAAAGATCAGAAAGCGTTTCATTTTCGGAGTCTCACGTTTTCGCAGGAGGTTTGGCCGCAGGCTGCGGATCGGACGGCAACACTTTGACGGTCACTTCCACATCGCGGCTCTTCACTTGGACGGTGTCAAATGGCTTGCCGCTGGCGGAAAACTTCAGGCCCGCAAAGTCTCCTGCCTTGAAGCCCGCAGGGAACTTCAGCGCGAATTTGAACTCTGTCTCCGCGGCTTTGACCGTCACCGTCGTGGGCGCGGTCACGCCGGCGGGCAGGCCCGTGAGCGTCACGGTCACGTCGCCCTTCGCGCCTTCGAGGCGCTCGACTTTGCCAATCAACTCCAGCGTCGCGCCAGTCTTCGTGTCGAGTTTCACCGGCGCGGGCGTGGTGAGTTTTAACGCGATCGGATTGAGCACGGCGAACTCGCGCACGGGCGTGTAGGCGACGGCCTCGACGGTGCGGCGGTCGCGCTTGAGCAGTTCGGCCTTGAACGCGATTTGATGCGGCACGTCCGGCAACTCCGCAGGCACGACGAGCGCGAACTCTACGTCGTTCTTCGCCTTCTGCGCCGCCACGGCGGCGGCTTTCTTTGCAGTGTCGAAGGCGGTTTGTGCGGCCTGTATTTTCTTCGCGGCGGCTTCCTTCGCCTTGTCCTCTTTGGCGGCGGCAGCCTCCTTTTGTGCGGCGTTGAGCGCGGTCTCGGCGGCGGCGATGGCGTCGAAGGCTTGCTGCGCTTTCTTGTCGTCCTCGATGAGCACCGCCTTTTCCTCGCGCAGCACGCGGGCGGGATCAATGGCGTTGTTCAAGAACAACCGCGCCTGGCTCGTGAGCAATGTAAGGCGCACCGGACCGTCGTGGCCAAACGGACGCGCGCAGTTCACGGGCACGGTGAGCTTGCCGCCGAGTGCGATTTTTTTTGTTTCAACTTCCTTGCCCCAGCCGGCGATGAACTCGACTGATGGCTTCGGCGCGCCGGCGAGCGCAAGGTCGTTTTCCAGCCACGGCTGAAACTTGCCGAGCGCCGCGCTCTCGAAGCGCGCGGGCACATCGCGGTCTTTCGTTTTCGCGTGCAGCGCTGTGATGAGCGCGGGCAAAGGCTGCTCGCTCAAGAACGTGAGCAACGTCGCCGTGGCTTTCGCGGGAATTGTTTGCCCAGTTATCTTCACGCCAGTGGGCAAGTTATCGAATGCCAGTTCAATCGGCCCGTCGTAGCCGTCGCGCTTCGCCTCCACTTTGAAAACGCTTGCGCGGCCAGACTGCAACGTGTGGCTGTCTTCCATCATCACGAGTGAAAATCCAGCAGGCGCGTTCGTCGCCTTCACGGTCGCTTGCATGCGATAGATGCAGCGCGGGCCGCCGTTGCCGTTCACGTCGCGCACGACGGCGACGAGGTTCGTGATGCCTTTTGGCACCTTGTAAATCAGGCGCGGGTCAGGCTTGCCGTTGAAGTCATCGTTGATGGCGAGGCGCGCGCCTTTCACGTCACGCAGTTCCAGTTCGGCGTCAATCGGCGAGCCGAGCGAGTCGGCGAAGACTTCGATGTCCACCTCCGTTTCCGGCTGCACGGTCAACGTGTAGGCGTCCTCCTCACCGGGCTTACTGATGCGACCGTTCACGGCGACGGGCAGCGCGGGCAAGGCCTGCGGCGCGGAGCCGTTGCGGGCCTCGACGAGTTCCGGCAAATCGCTGAACCACACCGGCGGTTGCGGCCCGCTGGCGTTCGCGGCATCAGCCCACGGTGCGGGCATAACCTGCGCGTTCGCCGTGGCGGGCAGGCTCACGCGTGACTCGCCTGCGTGGCCGACGAGCTGCAACTCCGCAGACGTGCCACGTTGCACGGTCGAGGGAAATGCGAGGTCGGCGTAGGACCACTGGCCAATCTTGAGGCGGAAATGACCCGGCGCGGTGGCGGCGAACTGGAGGTCGTGCAATTGCAAACGATACTCGCCATCAGCGGGGAGCTTGGTCTCGATGCGCGTGTCACCGCGCAGCGCGGTGAGCGGCAGGCTCCATTTCAAGAGCGCGTTGCCGGGGCCGAAAAGTTTCAGCACGGGACGCAGTTTGCTTTCAAGCCGCTGCGCTTCCACTTCGCAAATTATTTCCTGTCCTGCCTTGCCGGTGAAAATCACCTCGCGAACCTGGCTGCCGGAAATCGTGCCGTGCAACGCGGCGGGCACGGACTCGGGCTTGTCGCTGATGGGACGCTGCGGCAAATGGTCGGCGGCGAGCAGGCCCTTGGCGGATACGCCGTGGTCCGTGACGAGCCACCAATTGTGCAGGCCGGGCGACGCGCTCTTGTCGAGCTCCACATCGAGCGTGATGCGGTCGGGCTTCGCGCCGTCCTTGAGGGTTTGCCTCGCGATGCGCGCGGTGGTGAGCAGGCGCGGATTGGGCAGGAGGTCGGTGCCGGTGAGCGTGATGCTGGTGGACTGGCCGATTTGCAGGCCGCGCACGTCGAGCGTGGTGACGGTCGGCGGGGCGGCGGACAGAGAACCGAACAGGACTAGCAGGACGAAGACTGTAGCTGAACTGAACATATTCAGCGCACCTGTAGGAAAACACTACGGCTGTAACTTGAACGTAATTGCAGTTGCTGTAGTGAGTGCTTGCCCCTCATAACTGAGGCCATTGTTTGTTCATGAACTGCGCCACTCCGCCCGGGTCAGGAAAGAGTGAGGCGTGATGGACGTTCATAATGCCCAATTCCTGTCGTATTCTTGCCGCCGGATTGTTCGACTCGTCACCAATAATGACTTTAATCATTTGTTCACCGCAGGCCCGTGGCAGAACTGAAATGTCATTGTCATCTCGTGATGGATGGTATGAAAACTTGCCACTCTGCCTTATCAGCCTATCTGTAATTAGTGGAGGGTTAATCATTATCCAACTAGCAAGCCGCCACTTCTCCTCGTCTCTTCCTCCATAGCCTGGTAGTGAGGAGAAATTGAACCATTTGGACTCTGGGACTTTGATTGCCCAGACGCATCCACAAGTGTTTTCGTCGTTCTCTGTGTTCAACACATTTTCAACTGCGAAGTAGAGGGCGACAAGCGGATTACTTGTCCAATCAAGCAACCTAGTCTTTAAACCGTAGTGTTGAGCGTAGAACACAGTCTGCCAGTAGTCGTGTTCATCCAACTCGAATTCGTTGAATTCCTTACAGCGTTTAACAAACTGCAGGCGTAGCGTCTCTAAGATGATGTGTAGTTCTTTTTCGGTCTCGTCCTTCAACTTCGGCATATGATGAGGTCCGACTCCCCACCGGTGATTCCTATGCCCCCGAAAAGACCAATAGCCGTCTGCTCTCAAGTTGAGTAGCATTCCAATTGCATCTGTAGTGTTGAAAACACGCTCGATTTTGAATGGAGTTTTCACAAGGCTTTCTTGCTCAGAATCACGCGAACAGTTCCCGAATTGGCTCGGCCTCGATGAAGCGGATGGGTCTTCCGCCGGGGCCGGGGAGCATCGTGGTTTCCAAATCAATGCCCATCGCCTGATAGATGGACGCGACGACTTGCGGCGGCTCCACTGGACGGTCGTGTGGCGCGGCACCAATTTTGTCGGTGGAGCCGATGACGCGTCCGCCGCGGATGGGACCGCCGGCGAGAAAGTTCGTCCACGCGGAGGGATAGTGATCGCGCCCGCCGCGCGGGTTGAGTTTGGGCGTGCGGCCGAACTCGCTGATGACGGCGATGACGGTTTCTTCAAGCAGGCCACGCGACTGGAGGTCTTCGAGCAGCGCGGTGAATGCGAGGTCGAACTGCGGACAGAGCACGTGTTCGTAGTCGGCGTAGGTGTTGTTCAGGCTGCCGCCGTCGGCGTGCATATCCCAGCACGAGATGCCGAACACGGTGTCGAACTGGTTCACCGTGACAAAGCGCGAGCCGCGTTCGATGAGCCGGCGCGCCATGAGGCAGCTTTGCCCGAAGGTGTTTCGTCCGTAACGGTCGCGAAGCTTCGCGGGTTCTTCATTCAGGTCGAAGGCTTTCTTCGTCTCCGGATTCGTCAGCATGTTGAAGGCGCGTGCGTAAGCCGTGTCGCGCTCCAGTGTGCTGCTCGTCTCAACCTGCCGCTGCAACTCGTCCACTTCCTTGAGCAACTTGCGCCGCGCCTCGACGCGGAACTCCGTCTGGCCCTTGGGCGGTTCGAGGTCGGCGACCTTGAAGTCCGCGCGCGCCGGGTCGTTGCCCAGGAAAAATGGCGCGTGGGCGCTGCCGAGGAAGGCGCTCTCCTGCCCGTGCGGCGTGGACGTGCCGGTGTTGCCGATGGGCACGGGCAACACGATGGACGCGGGCAGATCGCCCTTCGGCCCGTAAACGCGCGAGATCACGGAACCCATGTAAGGCTGCTTGTTCGCCTCGTTGAAATCGTGGCCGGTCATCATCCAGCGCTGGCCGTTCTCGTGCGACGCGCCGGTGTTGTAGTGCAGGCTGCGGATGAGCGCGACCTTGTCCATGACCTTCGCCATGCGCGGGAAGTGCTCGCAAATCTGCACGCCGGGCACGCTGGTGGAGATGGGCTTGAACTTGCCGCGCACATCCTCGGGCGCGTCGGGCTTCATGTCCCACGTGTCGAGCTGGCCGGGCGAGCCGACGAGGAAAAGCGTGATGCAGTTACGAATCTTGGCTTTCTTCTCGTCCACCGCGCCGGCGGCCTGGAGCTTGTAGAGATTCGCCAGCGATATGCCGGCCATCGCTGCTGCGCCAACTTGGAGGAAGCTGCGGCGGCTCGTGCCGGAGCAGAGCGGGATGTATTCGTTACCGATGTGGAGCATGGTGAAATCCTTTCAGGTCAAATCGTGTAGGAAACCGGCTCGGAGATGTCCACGTATTTGCTGGCGGTGAACTTGCCGTCCTTGTCCTTCGCATAGCTCACATACTGGAACTGCTGGAGCACGATCTCATATTTTCCGGGCGTCTTGTCCGCGTGCTCGAAGGCAAGATCAGGTCCGGCGAACGCTGTGGCGATTTCCTTGCCGTCGCGGCTGACCTTCCACTGGAGGCGCGTGCCCCAGTTGTTCGCGACATCGCTGCGCGTCACTTTGCGGCCTTCGAGCCGCAAGGACGCCTTCGGAGTGCCTTCGAGTTTCTGGTCCATGATTGGTGAATGGTTACGAAGCGTGACTGTCAAGTGATGCCCGCATATTCACGGGGAATTATCCACGCCGGGCCACGCGTTCCAATTGCATCGGGCGGACATACGCCCTAGAACTCACGCATGAAGCATTTGCCAATCGTGGTCGTGTGCGTCCTGTTCGCCATCACGACGAGAGCCTCGTCCGCCGAACGCCTCAACGTCCTCCACATCATCTCCGACGATCTCTGCGCGCGGCTCGGCTGCTACGGCGATCCGGTCGTGAAGTCCCCCAACATTGACCGGCTCGCCGCGCGCGGCGTGACGTTCGAACGCGCCTACTGCCAGTTCCCGCTCTGCAATCCGTCGCGCTGCTCGTTCATGACCGGGCTGCGGCCCGACACAACCAAAGCCTACGAAAATCAAACGCATTTCCGCACGGCCATGCCGGACGCGGTTTCGATGCCGCAGACGTTTCAAAAGGCCGGCTACTCCGTGACCCGCGTCGGGAAGATTTACCATTACGCCGTGCCCGCGCAGATCGGCACGGACGGGTTTGACGACAAGAATTCGTGGCAGCGCGTGGTGAATCCCAAGGGCCGTGACATGGACGACTTCACGATGATCGAACGCGTCCAGCTCGCCGAGGACAAGACGCACACTGTCACTGCGAAGGCCACGGAGTTGAAACAACTCGGCGCGACCTTGAGCTGGCTCGCCGCCGAGGGCGCGGACGCCGATCAGACCGACGGCAAGATCGCGGCCGAAGCCGTGAAGCTGCTCGAGGAAAGCTCCCGCAACGGGAAGCCATTCTACCTCGCCGTCGGATTCTTCCGTCCGCACACGCCTTACGTTTCGCCGAAGAAATACTTCGCGATTTATCCGCCGGAGCAGATCAGGCTGCCCGTGGTGCCGGCCAATCTCGCGGAGCTTTTTCCCGCCGCGCCACTCATGATCACACGCAAGGAAGAGACGCTGATGAGCGACGATTTGCGCCGCAAGGCGATCTCAGCGTATCACGCGGCCACGACGTTTATGGACGCGCAGGTCGGTGTGCTGCTCGACGCCATCGAGCGGCTCAAACTCGCGGACAACACGATCATCCTTTTCCACAGCGACCACGGCTACCATCTCGGTGAGAAGGGGCTTTGGCAAAAGATGAGCATTTTCGAGGAATCCGCCCGCGTGCCGCTCATCATTTCGGTGCCCGGCAGCAAGTCCAACGGCAAGGTGTGCCCGCGCACGGTCGAACTCGTGGATTTGCACCGGACGCTCGCGGACCTTTGCGGCGTGCCGCCGGATGCAAAGACGCAAGGCACGAGTTTGCGTCCGCTGCTGGAAAATCCGAACGCGAAATGGGACTTGCCCGCCTATTCACAAGTCACACGCGGACTCGCAGTCGGGACTTTTGACGCACCGCAGAACAAGGGCAAACGCGGCTTCATGGGCCGCAGTGTTCGCACGGAACGGTGGCGCTACACCGAGTGGGACGAAGGCCGTCAGGGTGCTGAACTTTACGATCACGACAACGATCCGAAGGAAATGAAGAATCTCGCCGACGATCCGAAGCGGGCCGAGGTGGTCGCCCAGATGAGGGAGCTGCTGCGACACGGGGGAAGATAACCAACTTGCCTGGTTCCGAGAATCCAGCCCGCGCGCGGCAGACATGTGCGGGGAATCTGGCGCTCCCGACAAAGGGAGTTGCCCGCAATTATATCCCTTACCCGGTGAAAGCCATCGGACGGATTGCGCCCGGCCTGCTTCAGCCAGCCCGTCTGACTCCAGCGGCAACGACGATGACGCTGTTACTATTATATCTCTGTCCCACGCCACGGTCCTGTTGAAATCTCGTCAAGGCCGCGTGTTTGCATCCACCTGTCGGCGAACCTCCGACATGATATAGAACATCTCCCGCGCGATTTCCCGGCAGCGCTCGTTGTAGGCGGCGGTTTCGGTGGGCGTGTCATCGCAAAGCCGGGGATCAGCGTAATGGATCGCATACCGGGCGATGGCTCCCTGCACGACGGGACATGACTTGTCGGCCACACTGCACGTCATCAAGGCAATGAAATCGCGCTTCGGATTGGCATCGGCATTGTAGAGCTTGGAATAGGCGCGGATCGGCGGGCGGTCCTCCGCATACCGGACCAGATAAAGCGGATTGTCTCCGGTCGTGGCGTCCTGAATGGCAAAGCCCGCCGTGCGCATCGCCGTCACCGTCCGGCAGTTGCAGGCGGTCGCCTGGGTGCCTCCCGAATAGGCGCGGACCTTGTCGAGGCCGTAGTGATAGGCGGCGGTTTGGAGCCAGACCTGCGACATGTGACTGCGCCGGGAATTATGGGTGCAGATGAAAGTCAGCTTTGCATCCGCTCCGCTCTCAAGGCGCGCGGCCACAGTCGCGGCGATCTCGCCCAGCACGACCTTGCGCTCGGGAGGGATCGTGTTCAGTTCGTTGGCGACTTCCCTGACATAGGGACCAAGCGCGGGAAGCAGTTTGGCATGGGATCCCGACTGGGAAACGCTCGAACATCCCGCGCATGCCAGGGCGAGGAGGCCGATGACGAGGATGGATCTGAACTTCATAACAGCCGGAACAACGACGCTCAATCTTTCCCCAAATCCACGCAAACCACACTGGAACCGCCGCGCACGTAGAGCCGCGTGCCCACCAGCGCCGGATGCGAATACACTTCAGCGTCCTCCTCAAACACGCGCAGCCGTGAAATGATGGTGCACACATCCGTCCTGCCATCCAACAAGATGAGTTCGCCGCCGTGAGTCATCACCAGCACACGCTCCGCATCCGCGATCAACGTGGCGTGATCGCCAAGCGCGTTTTCTTCGCGATGCCAGACGGGCTTCAACCCCTGCTGGATGTCGAGGCAACGCAGACCACGGTGGACCCCGAAGACGCGGCCATTCGTCACCACCGGTGTCGCCGTGTCCGGGGCGAGTTCCGCAAACACCGCCACCGGCTTGGAAATGATCCGGCCAGCGGCATCGAAATGGTAAAGACGCGTCCCGTTGTTCTCGGTCGCGACGAGGAGGCCGCCGGCGACGACGACGGGCGTGGGCACATTGAAGTCGCCTTCCGTCGGCGGCACGAGTTGCCAGAGGCGCTTGCCCGTCTTCACGTCCCAGCCACCGAGCGAAAGCCGGTCGTAGCCCACGATCTGCCGCTGCCCGCCGAATTCACCGCAAATAAAAGCCGAGTAGGCAGCGGGGCGTCCCGGCGTGGTCCAGCGGGTTTTGCCGGTGACGCAATCCAGCGCGGCCAGCGCGGCACCGGCACCGCCGGGATTGACGACGAGCAAATCGTCCACGATCAGCGGCGTGGCGCACATTCCCCACGTGGGCAACTCCGCCTGAAAGTCGCGCGGCAGGCTCCGCTTCCAGAGCAGCTTGCCGTCCGCAACATTGACGCAGCGCAGCTCGCCGAAGGCCCCGAGCAGATATGCCCGGCCCTGGTGAATGACCGGCGTGGCTCGCGGGGACGTGCCATAGTCGAGCTTTCCGCGCGCGGGGAATTCCGCCCGCCAGAGCAGCTCACCCGTGTCCGCGCTGAGGCAGCGATACACGTCGAATTCGTCACCGAAGTCGCGCTCGGCGAGGATCAATCTGCCCGTGCTCACACTCAAACCTGCCAAGCCGCCGGGCATGGCGGCCTTTTTCCAGACGAGCCTGGTTGTCTCCGGCAAGCGCGCCGGCAACCGTGGCACGTGGGCATCTCGGCCCGGCCCGCGCCAGTCCGGCCAGTCCGCTTCGGCGCTGGCTTTTCCACCGGCCGGCTTGACGGCATTCACCGGTCGGAAGCCATCCTTGCTCTCCATGAGCCTCAGCAGTTTTTCGTCGCCTTTGAGGTCAAGCAGCGACTTGAGAATGATTTGTTCCTTGTCTGCCGCGACGCGGTCACCCACGAACACCGTGATGAACGGCACGGCCTCCGTCCGCCCGATCACCTTCAGCGCACCGGGCGCGACGCTGCCGCAGCCTTCGAGCAGGCGCAGCGCGTAACTGGGGATCACCGCCACCGGCGGCGGCGACGCAGAACTGTCCAGCACGTCCAGTGCGGCGTCGCTGTAGGGCGTGCGTTTCTCCGGCTTGGCGGGCGGCTCGACGCCAGCGGCGCGCAGCGCGGCGAGGGCGGCGGCGTGCTTGGCATCGGTTTCTGGAACGCCGAACAAAATCCTCCGCCCGCCGATCTCCTGCAACGACTTCGCCGGATCGCTGGCACGAGCCACAAACAAACCCGTGATGGTTGCGTTGCCATCAATGCCGGTCAGCTCGCAGATCGGATGACATTTCAACTCCACCCGTTTCGCGCCGTCGGCGACGAGTGATTGGTCGCCGATGACGACCACTTCCCGCCCGGGGCCGATCACCGTGAGCGTCTCGGCGAGGTCATCGGAGAACTCGATGCCGACGCGTTGCTTGAGGGCCACTTCAAGACGCGCGGCGAGTTTGCGGTAATCGCGCTGGCCGTAGCCCGGCACGCACGCGCAAGCCAGCTCCTTGGCGAGCGGATCCAGCACCACCAGCACGACCGGCTCCGGCGTTTTCTTGGGCGAGGCAGCAAATGCGCCGCTGACGCCGAACAACGCCAGCCACAGGAAGGCGAGCCGGCCAATTCCACGGTGGTTGCAGTAGCTCATGGGCACTCCAGCGAGCCGACCCGATTCAGCTCACCCCTTCGCACCGAAGACGTGGATGGCATCGCGCTTGGTGTCCATCAGGTAATACCGGCTTCCATCCGCGCTCATCTCCACGGTGACGCGCACGCAATCTCCGTGCGACTCGTTGATCACCGCGACCACGCCGAGGAATTTGCCGTCCGCCGAGAAGCGCTTGATGCAGGTGGGCGGGCCGGACTCGGCGGCGAGGATGTCGCCGTTGGGCAGCACGCGCAGGCTCTTTGGCTCACAGCAGCCACCGAAATCACTGGCCTTCACCTTGCCGGCCTTGCCGAACTTCGAGAGTTCATTCCCGTCACGGTCGTGGGATTCGATGGCGTGGCGGCCGTTGTGCGGAATCCACAGTTTCCCCTCGTGAGCTTGGAGGTCCATCTGTCCGCAGCAGCCGCGGAGCTTGTCGACGACGAGCTTCGGATTTTGCAGCTCATGGTCCATGCGATAGACGCGGAAGGAGAAGTCACTCGGCGACGGAACCACCATGAACACGTCCTGCTCCGTCACCGCCATCCCGTTCACCTCGGACCGGCGCTGTTCCAGACTCGTCTTCATGCGGTCGCACTCCGCCTTGCTGGAACGTCCCGATTGCTTGAGCATTTCCTCGATCTCCTTGGTGATGACCACCGGCACCTTGGCCACCGGCGATTCCGCCTTCGCCAGCACCTTTCCGCTGGCGTCGAGCTTGAACATCAGCCCTTCGCCCGCCACAAAAATCGCGCCGTCCTTTGCCACGGCAATCGCCCCGGGCTTGATCTCCAGCGGCAGGGTCTTGAGCAATTCTCCCTTGGGCGAATGCACCCGGATGCTCTTGTCGAGGCACGCCAGGATGTTGCCCTCGGCATTCAGGCAGAAATTCTTCAGGGCACCCGGCCTTTTGCTGTCGCCCACCTGGATCAGACCCACCTCACTGGTGGCCGGCTTCCACAACGGGTCTTTCTCCCGTGCCGCGGAGGCCGCGCGCCGCTGCGCCTCCTCGCTTTTCATCATCGCGACCGCCTCGGATGACTCCCGGTTGCTGGCCGCCTCGCTGTCCACGGCCCCGTCGGAACACCCCGCCAAGATCGCCGCGAGCGCAACCGAGCCCGCCGCGAGCGCAACCACCCATCGAGCGTTTGTTTTCATGGATTCTCCTGTGTTTGCAATTTTTGACCGCCAAACTGTGCCTGTTCACGCATTCAAACACCGCCGCCTGGCGAATGTTCTTTGTGACTTGCAGCATTGAACCGCTGTCCCTCGATTTCTGCACGAAGAAAATCGCCTTGAAATTGTAGTCCCCGCCAGTCGTTTCGAGTTGCGAACCCAGCGTCAGATTCGGCGTTCGATGGCCAGTGCCCAGAGCAGTGCGCTGACCTTCCACAAGTGAAGGGATTTCACAGTCGGGCACTTCACCGCTTCGGCCAGTTCAGATGCTTGTGGAGAAAGTCAAACGTCCCTTGCCCGTTGATGGTGTGCGGGCCGTCGAAATGCTCGATCTCCGTGCGGTCGGCGATGCCGAGCTTGGTGTAGAAGCGGCGGATTTTCGCGAACTCGAAGTTCACCCACTCGTCAATGCCCACGCCGTCGTCGTGGCCGCGCTCGACCATGAAGGGCCGCGGCGCGATGAGCGCGGCCATCTCGGCGTAGTTGAACGTGTGGCCGAGGTTCCACTCAAAGATTTCGTATTCGCCGGTGAACAGGTAGCTGCCGCGCCAGTCCACGGTCGCGTTTTTCCAGACCCACTCGTTGAAGTCCGCCGAACAAATGCTCAGGCAGTAGCCGTCCAGCGCCGCCGGGATGCGCATCGCGGACTTGCCGCCGTAGCTCAGGCCGTAGAAGCCGATGCGCTTGGCGTCCACGAACGGCTGCGCGCCGAGCCATTCCAAAATTCGCTCGTGCTGCGCGAAGATGACGGAGAAAAGATGTTTGCCCAGCGGATTTGCGAGCCTCTGGATGTTTCTGAATTCGTCATGCCCACGATACGGGTTGTGCGGCGCAAAGACGATGAAGCCGCGTTCCGCCAGCCGTGTTGCGAAGCCCTTGTAGCTCTGCCACGCGCGGGATTTCTCGTCGGTCGTCACGGTGTCCATCGGCACGCCTTCGAGGCCGTGCTGGCACACGACCACCGGCCGGCGCTCGCCGGGTTTCAGGTCCTTGGGCAGCAAAAGAATTCCCCATGCGAACACGTCGGGCCAAACGTCCAGCGTCACGTCATAGCCCGTCAGCTTGTCGGTGTTGAGAATTTCCTTCGAGCGCGCGTTCGCGGGCAGGCTGGCCGGTGCGAACTTCCCGTTGACCTCCTGCCAGAAGTTGCTCTGCCACGGCTTGCGTGCGGTATCCCACGCGGCGGCGTTGGGCGCTTTGGCCTTGGCCCAAAAAGATTCGTCCCTCATGTAGGTCGCTACGCGGAGCAAGTTCTGGGTGAAGTTCTCCAGCTCCTTCACTTGCCGGCGCTGGCGGTCGTCGGCGGAGAAGTCTTTCCTGGCGTCCCCGAGAAGTTTGTCCGGCGCGAAATCCACGCGCACCTTCACGCCGACGGCGGCGAGCGCGTCTTCCAGCGCGGCGATGGATCCCGGCCCGGTGGTTGAGCCTTCGCTGCCGTGGATGAAGAGCGGCGGCTTGCCGGTGAGTTTGCCGGCGCGAGCGACTTCTGCCTCGACCGAAGTGAAGTCCGGCGTGGACCACCTGCCCGGAGCCGCGCCGCCCGAACGGCCCGTGCGCACGGCGGGCGGGCCGGCAAGCGTCGGCACCTGGCTGTGTTCAACGACCAGTGCGCGGGGATGGACAAGGCTGGCGAGCTCTGCGTCGCCGAACTCACGGAGCAGGCCAAAGACGTTGCGGTAGATCGGCTCCTTCCAGAGCGCTTGCCGCGAGTCGAAGTAGCCGCTGACCAACGCGGCGGAGATGCGTGTGTCCAACGCGGCGGCATGGAGCGCGATCAGCCCGCCTTCCGCATGGCCAGCGACCACGATGGGACGGCGCGCTCCGTGCCCGGTGTTTTCCTTGGTGAACCAGTCCACGACTGCCAGCACTTTCTGCACTTCGTAGCCTATGACCGTGCGGCCTAGCATGAAGGCCTGGCGGTAAATCCATTCGCGGTGCGGCTGGTTCGTGAAGCGGATGCGCGGGTTGCCGGACCACTCGTCACGTCGGTCAACCAACGTCGGGATGACGACGCGGCAGCCTGCCGCCGCGAGAGCGCGCGCCCACTGCGCCCGTGCGGGCGTGCCGGGTGCGAGGCCGGCGAGTTGCTCGGGCGTTTGATCGGCGTCGGGCAGCGCAATGATTTGCGCGCGGGGTGGGGACTTTGGCTCGATCAACAGACCTTCGCCGGTCACCCCATCGAGCACGGGCCAGCGCACGGCAAAGACGGTGAACTGCGACGTCTCCACGACGACGGCCGTATCGCGCGTGTTGGCGACATACTCCAGCGCCTTGAACGGCACGCGCGGGTCCACCGCGCCGAGGATTTGCGCGAGGTGCTGGCGGTTCGGCTCGACGGACTTCGCGTAAGCTTCGGGCGAAGACAGGTCGCGTTTCCAGAGCTGCGCGCGCGCGGCGATGGAATTGTCCGTCTCGCGCAGGAGAAACTTCTGAATGCCGGCGACCATCTGCTCGGAGTAATCGCCTTCGCGCGTGAGCGGCTGTGTGCCGGGCAACGATGCGGCGGCAAAACTGCGGATCGCAGTGAGGGAAACCAAGGCAAGCAGGACAACAAGTCGGGAGCGCATGGCGGGAGCGTAGCGTGCGGAGCGCGCCGGGCAAGCGCGACCTTGACACTGCGGAGGACGACTCACACGATGCGCGCGCTTGGCCCGCAGTTTTCTCCACGGCAGGTGTGAGGGCGGGCCGACGGTGTTTTATGCGCAAGTGTTTCGAGCCTTTCCGACTGGGAAAACTGCTGGCCCGCCCCGGACTCGCGCTGGTGGCGACACTGTTGCTCGATTTCACTGCGGCGGCGGCCACCCCGTTGCTGCCGAGTGCCAATCCGTCCATCCGCTCCTTCGTTGAGCTGCGCGCCGCCGCCGAGAAAGGTGATGTCATCGCCCAACGACTCGTGGCCAATGCCTACCTCAGCGGCGACGGCGTCAAAAAGGATTTGGTCGAAGGCGTCCGCTGGGTGCGGCTGGCGGCGGACCAACGCGATCCGTTTGCCCAGTATGTCTTGGGCACGCTGTATGACCAGGGCGAGGGCGTGCCGGCCGATCTTCGTGAGGCCGTGAAATGGTATGAGTTGGCGGCCGCCCAAGGTCTGCCGGACGCGCAATACAACATCGCCCTCTGCTACTTGAAGGGCGAAGGCGTGCCCAAGGACAGCAAGAAGGCGGTCGAGTGGTTCCGCAAGGCCGCCGAGCAGGGCGACGCGCGCTCGCAATGCAGCGTGGGGCTGGCCTACGTGAACGGCAACGGCGTCGAGCGCAACTACACCGAGGCCGCCTCGTGGTTGCGGCGCGCGGCGTATCAGGAGGATCCGCGCGCGCAGTTTCTGCTGGGGCGGCTCTACCAGTTGGGGCACGGCGTCGAGCAGGATTTGGAGACGGCCACGAAGTGGATTCGCAAGGCGGCCCAGCAAAATTTCGCGGCGGCGCAGTTTGATTACGGGCGGGCGTTGCTCACGGGTGAGGGCACGGCTGCCAACCCAACCGAAGGACGCGCGTGGATAGAGAAGGCGGCGGCGCAAGGCCACGAACTCGCCACGCAGTATCTCGCGCAAGGCGGTCGCAGCCCGGCCACCACCACACCCGTCGCCCCGCCGGCCGCAATCACGCCTGACAAATCTCCCATGACGATGGCCGCCTCGGGACAAGTGTCTCCGAAGACATCAGCCGGCGCATTCCCTCCGCCCACAACCGTCGGCAAGGTGTCGCCGTTCACCGCGCCCGTGCCGGACGCCACTACTAATTTTTCCCCGGCGCTGGGCATGAAAGAACCGCAGCCCATCGTGCCGGTGTTGCCGCCACCGGTGAAAGAGACGAGCGCCGCCACGATGCCGCCCGCCAAGTATCCCGGACCTGAGACCGCGACCAAGGAGCCGAGCCTGCCGCCGTTCACCGCTCCGCCGGCTGCCAAGGAGCCGATCCCCGCCGCTCCGGCGCGCGACCTCTTTGCGTTGCCGCCCGGCGGCGCGGACACAAATCCCGGCAGCTCGTTCACCGAGCCGCCGCGAATGCGCGAGCCACAGCCGGACTTGCGCGCACGCGAGGATTCCGTTCCCGCTCCTGCCTATTCCAGCAACAGCGAGTCCTCAAATTGGGTCGCCATCACCAGCATGATCATATCGGCGGCAATTTTGTTTCTTGGCCTCGCGATGCTGGTGGTATTCAAAACCCGTTTGCAAGGACTCGAAGCCGAGTTGAAGAAAGCCCAGTTCGAACTCTCCAAGGCCAACGTAAACCTCTCCGCGATGATGCATCAGGTGGAGCAGCTCTCCCTGGCCGCCCCCGCCGCCGCGATCAAGACCAGCCTGCCGGAATGGAATCCGGAACCGGCCAAAGCCCACGCGACCAGCTTCAAGATGCACCGCTCCAAGTGAGCGTCCCCCAAGCGCGAAATCGTGCTTGCACCGCACCTGCGATGCTGGCTAACTACGCGCTCCTTTAACTGGAAATTTGATTCTTATGGCACGCATTTGTGAACTCACCGGCAAGCGCCCGATCAAAGGCAGCCACATCTGGCGCAGTGGTAAAGCCAAGCGCGAGGGCGGCATCGGCACGCACGTCACCGCCATCACCAAGCGGCGCTTCTTCCCGAATCTCCAGCGGGTCAAGGCCGTCGTGAACGGCGAGGTCCGCTACATCCGCGTGACCGCCGCCGCCATCAAGAAAGGCCTCGTGGCCAAGCCGCTCAAGCGCACTTGGAAAAAAGGCGACGTCAAGGCGGCCTAGTTTTTTCGTCGGGCTTGGTTGCCTGCGGCAGTGAATGGCGTCCCGGGCGGACGCCATTTTGCTAACGTCCCTTGAGCCGCTTCATCGTCGCGCGTTTCATCTCCCGGTCGGCGTCGCGGCGTTTGATGTCCTCCCGTTTGTCGAACTGGGCCTTGCTCTTGCCCACGCCCAGCGCGACTTTCACGCGGTCATTCTTCCAGTAGAAGGACAGCGGCACGAGCTGGTTGCCGTTCACGGCGGTGTGCTCGTGCAGCTTGCGGATTTCCGACTGATGGAGCAGTAGCTTGCGCGGGGCTTTTGGCAGGTGGTTCTCGCGGTTGCCGTGGGAGTATTCCTCAATGTGCGCGTTATACAGCCAGACCTCGCCCTGGTGGTCCACGCGCGCAAAGGCGTCGCTGATCTGCACGAAGCCGGCGCGGACCGCCTTCACCTCCGTGCCGCGCAACACCAGGCCGGCCTCGAAGGTCTCCACTATCTGGTAGTCCCGGCGCGCCTTGGAGTTGGTGACAATCTCGGCCATAAACAAAACCAGCCAGAAGGCGAAACCCTCTGGCCGGCACGAAAGTGACTCGAAGGCCGCTCAGTGCTTGCGGCGCTTCTTGGGGGCCGGCTCCGCCGCCTCGGGCGTCTCGGGCGCGTCCCAGTTCATCTTCTCCTCGACGATCTCCATCAGCGCGACGTCCGCCGCGCCGAGCGTGGCCGGGGCGACGAGGAGCGGGCGGTTGCCGGAGTTGAGCTGGCGCACGCGGCGCGACAGCAGGTTGACCAAAATGTTGGGGTTGGCAACTTTTTCAACCGCCTTGCGAACGAGTTCAGGATTCATGTCTTCTATTGGCTCTCAAATCGAGCGGCGCAGCATACCGGCGGGCAGGAGGCAGGCAATAGAAATTTTCCCGCCCGCTTTCGCCAACTGTCGCCTTGTGCCGCGCAACTCGGTTCGCCTACGCTCGCCGTCCAGCATCCATGAGCCACGAGCCTGATCCAGAGCCGCCCCAGAGCACCATCTTCATCCGCAAGTCCGGCCCCGACGGTCAGGCGGTCCGGTTCAAGCCCGTCGAACGGAAGACCGAGGCGAGCTCCCTCCGCGATCTCTCACCGCAGCAATGGAAATCCGGCATCGCCGCGTGGCTCGGCTGGCTCTTCGACGGCCTGGACATGCATCTCTACGGGCTGGTCGCGTCCACGTTCGTCGCGTCGTTGCTCATCAATCAGGGACTGATTCCCGCTGACGCCACGCCCGCGCACGAAATGGTGGCGCAGCGGAGCGGCTGGATTCAGGCCGCGTTCCTCGTCGGCTGGGCGCTGGGGGGCGCGTTCTTCGGGCGGCTCGGCGACATCCTCGGTCGCAGCCGTTCGCTCTCGCTCACGATTCTGACCTACGCGGCGTTCACCGGACTTTCCTTCTTCGCGCAAACTTGGTGGCAGTTGATGATTTTCCGCTTCCTCGCCGCGTTGGGCATCGGCGGCGAATGGGCCGTCGGCTCCTCGCTGCTGTCGGAAACGTGGCCCAAGAAGTGGCGGCCGTGGGTCGCCGCCGTGCTGCAAACCGGCGTGAACCTCGGCGTCCTGCTAGCGTGTCTTGCGACCTTCCTCATGGCGGACCTGCATCCGAAATTCGTCTTCCTCGTCGGCATCCTCCCGGCCCTGATGGTCTTCTGGATTCGCCGCCACGTGCCGGAGCCGGAGGAATGGCACGCCGCGAAGCGCGAGGCGCTCGGCTTTCAGCCGGGCATCGCCGACCTCTTCCGTGGCGCGGTGCGGCGCACGACGCTGCTGACCATCATCGTGTGTGCGTGCGGCCTCACGGCTTGGTGGGCGTTCATGTTCTGGCACGCGCAACATCTGCGGAACCTGCCCGACCTGGATGCGGCGGCGAAGGTGGAGTTCGCAAAAACTGCGGCGGGCGGGGACGCGGCCAAATGGGTGGCCGCCTACAAGCAGAAGACCGTCAGCATCGCGTTCTTCGTCATCATCGTGGCGAGCATCGCCGGGAACTTCGCGGCGGCCGGGCTGGCGCGGACGTTTGGCTACCGGCGGTCCATCGCGATCTGCTATCTCGGCTTCTTCCTCACGATGGGCGGGACGTTCCTCCAGGCGCGCGGCTGGGAATCGCTCGTGTGGTTCTGGTTCCCGGCGGTGGGATTCTTCTCCGGCGTCTTCGGCCTGTTCACGATGTATCTGCCGCCGCTCTTCCCCACGCTGCTGCGCACCACCGGCGCGGGCTTCTGCTACAACATCGGGCGCATTGCCGCCGCGCTGGGCGTGGTCTTCTCCGGCTCGCTCGCCAGCGGGGGTGACTTCAAGAAAACGCTCGTCTTCGCCAGTTGCCTCTTCGTCCCGGCGATGTTCGTCGCGCTCATCCTGCCGGAACCGAAAGACCTCGGCGGCCACGCCACCGAGACGGAACTCGCCGCCGTTGAATGAGCGCGAACCCGAGCCGGCTGGTGGTCTTCCTGAAAGCCCCGCGATCCGGCGAGGTCAAGACACGGCTCGCGGAGACGCTTGGCGCGGACGCCGCCCGCGCCGCCTACCGCCAGCTTGTCGAGACGCTCCTTGCCAACCTCGCTTCGCTGCACGCGGTGGAATTGTGCTTCGCCCCGCCGGACGCCAGCGCGGAAATCAAACCCTGGCTCCGCGCCGACTGGTCCGCGTGTCCGCAATCCGGAGGCGATCTGGGTGCTCGGCTTCACGCCGCTTTCACGGAACACTTCCTCTCCGACGCCGAGCAGGTCGTCATCATCGGCTCCGACTGCCCCGATGTGACGGCGACAGACATCGAGGACGCGTGGCTGGCGCTCACCGGGCACGATGTGGTGCTCGGCCCCGCGCTGGACGGCGGCTACTGGCTCGTCGGCCTGCGCGCGCCGCAACCGGGCCTCTTCACCGCGATGCCTTGGAGCACCGACGCCGTGTTCGCGGAAACCATGCGCCGCGCCCGCGAAAGCGATTTGCGCATCGCGGTGCTCCGCGAGCTGGCCGACGTGGACACGGTCGCGGATTGGGAGCGGTGGCTGCGACGAGCCGGCCACTGAAAAGCTTTGCCTCGAAAAAAACTCAGAAAGTGCAAAGTGGAAACTTTTTCTTTGCGTCCTGCGCGCCCTTTCGCGGCTAATCATTCCCATGCTCAACCTTGGCATCGTCGGACTCGGCTTCATGGCCGCCACGCACATCAAGGCGCTGCGGCAGGTGCCCGGCGCGCGCGTCGCCGCGCTCTGCAATCCCAGCGGCCGCCACCTCGACGGCGACTTCACCGGCGTCGCCGGCAACGTGGGCGACAACGCGCCGGTGAAACTGGAGCCGGGCAGCTTCAAGGCGTTCCGCGACTTCGCCGCGCTGCTTGCCGACCCGGACATCCACGCCGTGGACATCTGCGCGCCGACGCTTGCGCACCGCGATCTCGCCATCGCCGCGTTGCGCGCGGGCAAGCACGTGCTCTGCGAAAAGCCCTTTGCCCGCACCGCGGCGCAGGCGCGCGAAATGGCAGTCGTCGCTACAGAAACGAAACGCATTCTTATGCCAGCGATGTGCGTGCGCTTCCTTCCCGAGTGGGTGTGGGTGCGCGCGGCCATCGCGGACAACCGCTTCGGCAAGGTGCTTTCCGCGCGCTTCCGCCGCGTCGCCGAGCCGCCGGGTTGGGGACAACAAAACTTCCTCGACGGCGCGAAGTCCGGCGGCGCGCTGCTGGACCTGCACATCCACGACACGGATTTTGTGCAGTTCTGCTTTGGCCGGCCGCGCGCGGTGCGCTCGACAGGCTACACGAAGATCAGCGGCGCGATTGACCACGTGGTGACGCACTACGAAGTCGCCAGCGGCGCGATGGTCCACGCCGAGGGTGCGTGGTGCATGACGCCCGGCTTCGGTTTCAACATGAGCCACACCGTGAACTTCGAGCGCGGGACCGTGGACTACGACCTCGCGCGCGGCGCTGATGCGTTGAAAGTCTGCGAGCAAGGCCAGCCCGCGCTGGTGCTCAAGCTCGGCCAGCCTGACGGCTACGTCGGCGAGCTGCGTCACTTCGTTGAGTGTGTCGCGTCGGGAACGCCGCCAACCGTCGTGACTGCGGCCGACGGCGTCAGCTCGGTGGAGATTTGCGAAGCGGAGGAGCAATCGGTTCGCTTGGGCCAGCGTGTCGAATTAGGCTGACGCGCCGGAACTGCTGAGAGAGAAAGGTGTCCAGCCATGCCACACGCAATCTTCAAAGTCGGCGACCTGACCGCCGTCATCGGTGACAACGCCGCGCATGACCAGCATCGCGCCGGCTACAACGGCGTCTGGAGCCTCGTCCACAACACGCACGGCGCGCGCAGCGTGTTCGTGCCGGAGGTGGCGGGGCTGAACCTGGAGCACGTCTTCAACGGCGAGGAGCCGCCGGACTCGAAGACCTTCTTCGAGCCGCGCAACTCGGAGATGAATTTCACGCAGCTCTCCGACTCGGAGGCCGAGCTGCACCAGCCACCGACGCCCACGTATCACGTCGAGAGCTGGACGCGCTTCCGGCTCGTCGCGCCACATTACCTCGACATGACATTTCGCTGCTTCGCGCACCAGCACGTCTTCGCACGCGGTTACATGGGATTGTTCTGGGCGAACTACATCCATGCGCCGTTGGACAAGTCCATGTATTTCCTCGGCGGCCTGCCAGACCAGCGCGACGCGCTCTGGACACAGCTTTGCACGCAGTTTCACAATCGCGACAGCACGGTGCTGCATCACGAGGATAAGTTGGCCCTCACCACCGCGCCGGGCCGCGACACGCTGTTCAAAGCCCTCTCGATGCTGCGCTATCGCGAGCCGCTGTTCTACGGGAACCATGACGGGCTGATGTGGATCGTGATGTTCGACCGCACGGAAGGCATCCGCCTCACGCACTCGCCCAGTGGTGGTGGCGTGAACGCGGCGCTTCAAACGACGAACCCGGCGTGGGACTTTCAGTTCCTCGTGCCCAAGCCGGAAGTGATGAAGGAATACGGCTTCAAAGTCCGCACTGTCCTGCGCCCGCGCTGCTCGCGCGATGAAGTGCTGGAGGAATACCGGAAGTGGAAGGACGCCAAATAGGAGCCACGGATGAAACACGGATTGAACACAGGCAAGAATCAGGAACGCAGGAAGGCAGGAAGGGAATCTGACCGAAGCCTCTCCGCAGAATCTCTGCCTTCATGCCGTCCTGATGATTCCCGATACGTGTTTGATCCGCGTTCAACACGTGGCTTGAAATGTCTCCTGGCAGTGCTCGCGCTCACAACGCACGTTGCATCAGGCGCGGGATTGGACTTGCCGCTGAACTCCTGGGTGAAGCTCTCGCCGCTCACCAACACGCCGCCGTCGCCGCGGCTCGGCTACGAGGGCGCGTGCGTGTGGGATGCGAAGCATCAGGTGATGATCCGTTACGGCGGGCACAACCAAGGCGGAGGCGGTGAACAGCATTCGGAGATGTGGACCTTCGACCCGCTCACGGCGAGGTGGACTTTGAAGGAGCCGAACATCCAGCCGCCGGGGATTTGCTGCGGTCAGCAAAACGTGTTCGACCCGAATCAGAGCCGCTACCTGCGCTTCCCGTCCTTCAGCGGCAGCCACGGCTGGCAGTGGTGGCGCGAGATTTATCTGAATGACTCGTCGGTCTGGAGCTACGACCTCGCTGAGAACAAGTGGCGCAATCTCCGCCCCATTCCCACCGCCAGCCCCAAGCCGCTGCGCTGCGCGGCGTGGGACACGTCGCAGGATGTCGTCGTGCTCTTCGGCGGCGAGACGAGCACCGAGGGCACGCTGGTCTATGACTCGCACTCGAATGAGTGGAAGTTCAAGCGGACTTCGCCGCAACCGGAGTTCCGCAGCGGGGGAAACATGGCCTACGACGCCGCGCGCCGGCTGCACATCCTTTTCGGAGCGCAGTTCAACAACGACCCGCACACGTGGGCCTACAGCTTCGTCGAGAACAAGTGGACCAGCCTCAAGCCTGCCGCGCTGCCGCCCACGGACAAGAACGACGCCGTGCTCGCCTATGACTCGGTGAACCGCGTTGTGCTGGCTGTGGTGAAAGTGAGCGAAGGCACGGATGACAACGCGAAGTCGCGCTTGGAGACGTGGGCCTTCGATGCCGGTGCGAACCAGTGGACCAAGATGAACCCGCCGCGCGAGCCGGACCCGTCCGGCAACCGCGCGCGCAATATCGTCTTTGCGCCGGAGTTGAACGCATTTCTCTTGGAGAATCGCACGCACCCGCCGCAGGGGCCGGCGGAGCAACAGGTGTGGGCCTTGCGGTTGGAAACAAGGAACGCAGAAGCCGGAACGCGGGCCGAACGACCGAAACTTTTGGCGGGGACGACTGAGCCTCGCATCGTCGAGGACATCACAGTCTCGGTGCTCGGAGCGAAGCGCGTCGAACTGACGTGGAAGATGTCGCCGGAGAAGAACGTGGTCGGCTACCACGTAGAGCGGGCGTTGGTCGAGGTTGCTACGGAGGACCAGCTTCGCCGCCTCAAGCGCCAGACCGAGCCACTGGTGGAACCGAGTGTCGGGGCCATCACGAAGGTCGGGCCTTTCCAACGGCTCACGGTCGCGCCCGTGACGGGAACCGCGTTCACCGACACGACCATTGATTTGACCAAGCCGCAGCCATTCACCGAACCGCCGCTCTACGAACGAAAGTTCAACGCCGAGCAGTTCGACCCAACGGGCAAGGCGTATCGCCTTGCCGTGTTTGCCTATCGCGTGCGCGCGGTGACGACGGCTGGCGTGGAGAGCGGTCCTTCCGCAGCGGAGCTAACCATTCCTTCGCCGGTGCAGTGGCTATTCTCGAAAGAGGAAGGCGTGACGTGCCAGCTCAAGTGGGCGGCGAGCGCGGAGAAGTCGCTGCGCGGCTACCGCGTCTATCGCATGAACGGCCGCTACGACAAGGATCCCATCCCGCGCCTCACGCCGGAGCCGCTCGCGGCGACGACTTTCAGCGACCCCGAGGCGGGCCAGACCGCGCGCCGCTACTACGTCGTCGCCGTGGACGCGCTGGGGCAGGAAGGCTTCCCGTCGTCGCCGGTGTGGTTCGAGCGCGAGTGGAAGCAGTTCTACAAGCCCTTCACCGGCGAGTGGCATCAGTGACGGAAGAAATAAGGGACAGAGCCTTCTCCCTTCGCGGAGCGAGGGGAGAAGGTGGCCGCAGGCCGGATGAGGGGTGCGGCCACTTGCGCCGACACGCAGAACCCCTCACCCCGGCCCTCTCCCCTCATCCGATGAAGGGAGAGGGAGTGGAGGACCGTTTCGCTTCCGGTAGAAGAAATAAATCGGCACGCCCATGACGACGAGCGCGGTGCCGAGCGCGAAGTTGATGACGGCGGGTTTCCCGGCGGCGACTGCGGCGCGATAGGCGTTCACGTCGTTCACCATCGTGAGCACGAGGAACACCGCGGAGAACGCGACGAAGATTCCCGGCACCCACGGATAGCCCGGCACTTTGTAGGGGCGCGGCGCGTCCGGCTCCTTGCGGCGCAGGACGAAGACGCCGTAGGCACCGAGGCCGTAAAAAATCCAGCTCACGAAGATGAGTGTGTCGGTGAGCTGATCGAACGTGCCGCTGAACACCAGCGCGATGCTCCACAGCCCCTGCACCACGAGCGACGCCGCCGGCGTGTGGTAGCGCGGATGCACCCGGCCCAGCAGCGCGGGAAAGAGGTTGCGCTGCGCCATCGTGAAATAAACCCGCGCGCTGGCGAGGATGGTCGCATTGTTCGCTCCGAACGTGGAGCACATCACGACGACGGCGATCCACTTGCCGCCGCCGTTCATCACGCGCTCGGCCACGTCGGCGGCGACGAGTTTGGACTGCGCCATGAGTTCCGCCGGCAGCACCCAGCAGTAGGCCAGCGTCAGCCCGAGATAGATGCCGGTGACGATGAACATTCCCAGCACCGTCGCGCTCGGCACGTTGCGCTGCGGGTCGCGGACTTCGCCGGCGCAGAAGGTTGTCTTCACCCAGCCGTCATAGGCCCAGAACGCGCCTTGCAGCGCGGCCGCGATGGCGACGACGAGTTCGAAGCCGTGCTTCTGCAACGCCGGCACGGTCGTGGACAAGTTCTTCATGCTGCCGCCCGCGCTGGGCACGAGGAACGCCGCGAGGAACAACGCCGCCATCCCGCCGAGCTTCGCGACGGTGAAGATGTTTTGCACGAGGCCGCCGAAGCGCACGCCGAGGTAGTTCACCACCGTCAGCACGACGATCACAAACGACGCGAGGCACTTCACGCCGAACTCCCGCAGCGGCGCGATGTCGCCAATGAAGGGGACGTGGAACGACCAGCTTGCCGCCGCGCTGCTGAGTTCGGGCAAGGGTTGGAGCTTGGTGAAATATTCGGCGAACACATACGCCAGCGCCGCGATGCTGCCGGTCTGGATGACCGCGAAGACCGCCCAGCCGAAGATGAACGCGGTGAACGGGCCATACATGCGCTCGAAGAAGACGTATTGCCCGCCGGTCTCGGTGATGAAGCTGGAAATCTCCGCGTTGGTGAGCGCGCCGAAGAGCGTGATGACGCCCGCGAGCACCCACACCGCGAGCAGCAGCTCCGTCGAGCCGAGCTGTCCGGCCATGACACCCGGCTTGCGGAAGATGCCCGAGCCGATGACGCCGCCGACCACGATCATGACCGTGGTGAAAAGTCCGAGCGTGGGCACGAGCTGGCCGGGGCGGGGTGAAGGCTCGTTCGGTTCGGTCATGGCGCGGTGTCGCGGAGTTGCTGCCAGTCTGCCGGGCGAAGCGCAATGCAAAATGTGGCCGCGAGCCGAAACGGAGATCGGCTGATTAACTGCGACTTGCCTCCCGTCGGTTCTCCGCTTGTTCCTCCGCGCACTCATCGTGGTCTTGGTCGTCGCTGCTCACGCCGTTGCCGCCGGCGTGGCAAACGTCACCGCCACGGCCACGGAGTTGCTGTTCCGGCTCGACTCGCCCGCCACGGAATTCGGCATCGCCGAACTGGAGCCTTACGAAGTGAACGCGACGGCGCCCGGCGGCATCCGTCCGTTCGCGCTGGAAAAATTGCGGCGACATGAACGTGTCGTCACGCCAACGCAAGACCGTTCACTCGTCCGGCTCGCGCGCTTCGATGGCGCGCGCGACCGGCTTTACTCCGGCTTCGTCGCGACGCGCGCAGGCACCAGCGGACGCGAGGTTGTCGGCGCGATTCGTTTCGTGGAAGACTTGGACAGCCTCTCGCCCAACCGCGAGCCTCATCCAGCTCCCACGAGCAAAAAGGGCATCCAAGCGCAGATGGTGGACGATGCGCTCACGCTGGGCATCCGGCATTGCGCGCTGAACTTCAACCTCGCCGGCTTGATTCAACTCCAGCCGCAGCCCGACTCGCTCAAGTGGGATATGGACGGCCAGACTTATTTCTTCAACCGTCGTTACCTCGACTCGCTGCCAGTCAAGCGCCTCTCCGACGCGGGCGTGGTGGTGAATCTCATCCTGCTCTATTACACGGGCCGCGCGGATCTCGACGCAGTGATGCGACATCCGAACTTCAACACCAACGCGCCGAACCGGCTCACCGCGTTTAACACCTCCACCCCGGAAGGCTCGCCGCATTTCAAAGCCGCGCTGGAATTCCTCGCCGACCGCTACTCAGGCACGAACTCGATTCACGGTCGCGTCTGGGGCTACATCATCGGCAACGAAGTCAACGCCCATTGGGAATGGTATAACCTCGGCGGGGCCACGCGGGCCGAGGTCGTGGCGGATTATCTGCGCACGGTCCGCATCGCACACACCGCCGTTCGCAAGTCGTCCGCGCACGCCCGCGTCTATCTCTCGCTCACGCACTACTGGGACCGGGTAATGCGCAGCGGCCCGCTCCGCTCGTGCGAGGGCAAGGGCTTGATTGACGACTTCAACCGGTTTGCAAAAACCGGTGGTGACTTCGACTGGCACCTCGCGCACCATCCGTATCCGGAAAATCTTTTCGAGCCGCGCACCTGGCTGGACAAGCAGCCCACGTCGCGCGACGACACGCCGAAGATCACGTTCAAGAATCTTGAAGTGCTCGATGCCTACTTTCGCCGGCCCGAACTGCTCTATCACGGGCGCCCACGCCGCATCATTCTCTCGGAACAAGGCTTTCACTGCCCGGACAAACCCGACGGCGAATTGTGGCAGGCGGCGGCTTACTGCTACGCGTGGAAGAAGGTCCAGTCACTCGCGGGCATCGACGCCTTCATCCTTCATCGCCACGTGGATCACGGCGGCGAAGGCGGCTTGAACCTCGGCCTTTGGACGCGCAAGCCCGGCACGACCGCCTCGCCCGATCACCCAAGGAAAATTTACGAAGCCTTCAAGGCCGCCGGCACACCGGAGGAGCCGCGCGCCTTCGAGTTCGCTCTGCCGGTCATCGGGCTGAGGGACTGGTCGCAACTCCGACCATGATGCGAGATTTGGAGCGACAAACGCATCGGAGATTGCCTAAAACTCCCGCGCAATCGGGCCACGCCCCCGTAGCTCAAATGGATAGAGCTCGCGTTTCCTAAACGTGAGATCCAGGTTCAATTCCTGGCGGGGGCACCAAGTCGTTTCCACGCGGCCTTCACCACCCAGCCAGTTTTTTCCAGCGCCGCCTTCGCCGTGTCGTGGTCCGCATCGGTCAGCTCGCGCACGATGCGCACCGCGCGGTCGCGCAGCTTCACGTTCGACGGATTCAGGTCCACCATCAGGTTGCTGATGACCTTGCCGGTGCGGACCATCGCCAGCGTGGTAAACAAATTCAGGATCAACTTCGTCGCCGTGCCGGACTTGAGACGTGTCGAGCCGGTGAGAATCTCCGGCCCAGTGTCCGGCGCGATGACCACGTGCGCGATGCCGCGCTGTTTTGCCATCGCCGGGTTGAAACAAAGCAGGACCGTGAACGCGCCGCGCTTTCGGGCTTCTGCCAGCGCGCCGTGAATGAACGGAGTGCGACCGCTCGCCGCGATGCCGACCACCACGTCACGTTTGGCGACGCCGCGAAACTGAACTGCGCGCCCGCCCGCTTCGCAGTCATCCTCCGCGCCTTCCACCGCGCGGAACACCGCCGTCTGTCCGCCGGCGATGATGCCTTGCACCTGCTCCGCCTGAACGCGAAACGTCGGCGGGCATTCGCTTGCGTCGAGAATTCCGAGTCGTCCGCTCGTGCCCGCACCGACGTAGAACAGCCGCCCGCCGCGCTTGAACGCGGTGACAATCTTCCCGACGACACGCTCAATCTTCGGAGCCTCGCGCCGGATGGCGGCGGGAATTCGCTCGTCCTCGGACAGCATCAGCTCAATGGCGTCGGCGACGGGCATCCGGTCCAAGTGCATTGAACGCGGGTTCCGCTGCTCGGTCGGAGAGAGTGGAGTGCGGCCTTCAGGCCGCAGAGGGCTGCGCAAGTCGGAGAGTGAGGAACTGCGGAACTCTTCTTGAGCTGTCGTGGCCTGCTGCGGGCTGAAGCCCGCGCTCTGTAGCGCCAGCTCGACCGCCCCCCACGCACTCTCTCGTTTCAGCGGCGTAACGACACAGCCCGGCCACTTCTCGGCCAATTGGTTCGCCACAGCGCGCGCGAACTTCGGCTGCTTCAGCAGCACGCTCCCCGCGAGGACGAACTGCACCGGCTCGCCGGCTTTCGCCAATTTCTTCGCGCAGGCCACGCCGTCCTTCGCCAGGCTCGCCGCCGCGCCTTTGAGAATGTCCGCCGCGATGGCGTCGCGTTCAGTGGCGGCGGCGAAGACTTCCGCTGCGAGCGCCGCGATGTCGGACTTGCTCGCTGCTTGAGCCCACGGAATGAGTTCGTTCGGCTCGTTGAGTTGCAGCGAGCGCAGTATGCGTTTCCCCAGCCGCGTCCAGTCGCCATCACGGTCGAGATAGAAAACGCACGCCTTCAAGGCCCGCAGGCCGATCTCGTAGCCGCTGCCCTTGTCGCCGAGAATGTGGCCCCAGCCGCCGAACCGCGCCGTGCGCCCATCCGCCGAGCGTGCGAAAAAACAGGAGCCGGTGCCGCTGAGGAGGAGGACTTGGGCTGTAGCGGCGCTGTGTGAGCGCCGACGGCGGTCGCAGACCGCCGTCGCAGGAGCCGCCGCCAGCGCCGTTTCCAAATCATGCGTCGCATGGCACGGCACGCTGGGCCAGATCTTCGCCGCCGCCGCGCGGATGCGCTGCCACTCCGGCTCGCTGCGCGCGCCCGCGAGGCCGATGGCGATGGCGGCGGGCCGGGAAAATTCCGCGAACGCCGCCCGCACCTCGCGCAATCGGCGGAGAAACTGCGCTTCCGTGAGCAGCTTGAAATTCGCCGGCCCTGCCTCGAAGTGCTTCAGCAAGCGTCCGTCCGCCGCCGCCAGCAGCGCCACCGTGCGCGTGCCGCCGCCTTCGATGCCGAGGAAGACGGGTGCTGCGGATGGGCTGCGATGCTTTGCCATGCGCGTGAGCATTTCCGAAACCGGCGGGCTTTCCAAGCCGCGCCGAACGCGCTATCTCTTCCACATGACCGAGACGGAGCAACAAATCCTCCACGCCCTGCGCGATCTCGACGCCGCCGTGGCCCGCTGTCGCACCGAAAACCCGCCGCCACCGCTGCTGCCCATCTTCGAGCGACTTGATGCGTTGGGCGCGCAACTGCCACCTGGCGGCAACCACGACCTGCGCCACTACCTCCAGCGCAAGAGCTACGAAAAAGCCCGCCTCTGGCTCGAAGGTGTTGACCCGGAGAAGGGCACGTGCCGGAAGTGACCTCTTGAAATGAGCGAACAGCTCACCAACACAGTTAAGAACACGCGACCGGCGTTGCCGTGGGTGCTGCTGACGGTGTTCTCCCTTGCCCTAGCTGTCGCGCTTGACCTGTTCATGGGCTGGGGAATCATGTTTTTCTCCATCTCTGGCACGCCATCGGTGTTCCAGTTGGTCTTTAACTTGCGGAAGTTCCTCTACCTCTTTCCCGTCGCGTTCGCCGTCGCCACGGTTCTCGCCCGACACCGGCAATGGCTGACCAGAACTTGGGTGCTGGTCGCAGCTAGCATTGCTTTGGCGGCCGTCCACCTCGTGCTCTGCTACGGTGTGATGCTCGCTGGCGTCGCCATCTCCGGTGGCTTCACGCCGCGCCGCCTACCGCCGGAGGTCCGCACCATGCTCACCGAGAGTGAACGCGGCGAAGTGCTCTCTCTGTGGCCGCGTGCCGCGACCAAGCGCGAGAAACCTTCACTGCCGGTCGTTGGGGAGTTTCGTGGGTATCCATTGCTGGGCCGTGTCGCGGTCGAAAACCCGTTGACGCACCAGCAGTTGGTCAAGGCGGTGCTGGCGAGTATTGACGGCTCGGATGGTTCGAAAGCGCTGTGCTTCATGCCACGCCACGCAATCAGGATAAAACGAGGGGCGGATGAACTGGATTTGCTCATCTGCTACCAGTGCCGCTACATCACCCTTCACCGAGGCAGCGAACAATGGGAAGTCGGTGTATCGGAGGGTTCTAAGGCGTTCTTGAACCAACTGCTCACCGACGCAGGAATACCGCTGGCTCCAACGGAAGGCGGTGTTGTCGTTGTCAAACCCGCTTCGGCAAAGTGAGTTCCCTCTCCGACACCATCGCCGCCACCGCCACGCCGCTCGGGGAAGGCGGCCTCGCTGTGCTGCGCGTGTCCGGGCCGCAGGCGCTCGCAGTGGCGGACAAGATGTTCGTGCCCGTCGGCAAGAGTTCGCAGAAACCCAGCGTCGCCGCGTCGCACACGGTGCATTACGGGCGCATCGAGCGCGACGGACGGTTCGTTGACGAAGTGCTGCTCACCGTGCTGCGCGCGCCACGCACGTTCACGCGCGAGGACACGGTGGAGATTTCCTGCCACGGCGGCCTGCTGCCCGCGAAGCTCGTGCTCGACGCGCTGCTCGCTGCCGGTGCGCGGCTGGCCGAGCCGGGCGAGTTCACGCAGCGCGCCTTCCTCAACGGCCGGCTCGACCTCGCGCAGGCCGAGGCCGTGGCCGACCTCATTCGCGCACGCACCGAACTTGCGCTCACGGCGGCGGGCGAGCAGCTCACTGGAAAACTTTCCCAGCGCATCCACCGGCTCCGCGACGACCTGCTGCGCGTGCTCGCGCACGTCGAGGCGCACATTGACTTCCCGGACGAGGACATCGCGCCAGACACGCGCGGGCAGTTGCTGGCGAAGCTGGAGCGCGGCGTCGCCTTCATGGACGAGCTGTTACGCACGGCGGACGAGGGACAAATCCTTCGGCACGGCATTCGCGCGGCGATCATCGGCCGGCCCAACGCGGGCAAGTCCTCGCTGCTCAACCAGCTCCTCGGCCACGACCGCGCCATCGTCTCGCCCGTCGCTGGCACCACGCGCGACACCATCGAGGAAACCGCGAACATCCGTGGCCTCCCCGTCGTGTTCGTGGACACGGCGGGCCTGCGCGAATCGCGCGACGCCATCGAGCAGGAAGGCATCCGCCGCACACGCGCGATGGTGGCCAAGGCTGAATTGATTCTCCACGTCCTCGACGCGAGCGAACCACTCTCGGCGGAGGATGAACAATTCCTCGTGGAGTTCGCCGGGAAGAAACGCATTCTCGTTTTGAACAAGGCAGATTTGCCTCATCGGCTCGGTGAGGCGATTCTGTGCAAGTTCCACGCCTTTCCCCTCACCCCTGCCCTCTCCCGGAGGGAGAGGGAGAAAGTCAGTCCAGCTCCTGATCATCCGAACGTGTCCGGCTCCAGCCCAGCGCTGGGTGCGGCTCTCCCTCTCCCGGAGGGAAAGGGCAGGAGTGAGGGGGAACGGCTCGCTCGGCCAAATCCCGCATCCGAATCCGACAGCCGTTTCGTTGAAGTGTCGTGTCTCACCGGCTCCGGCCTCGAAGCCCTCAAGGACGCGATCAAGCGAGCCGTCTGGGCGGGCGAGATCAAGGCCGAGATGCTGCAAGTGATGATCAACTCACGCCATCAGGACGCCTTGCAGCGCGCGCGCGCCGCCACGCTGCGGACGGCGGAAGCCTTGCGCACGGAAGCCTCGTTGGAATTGGTCGCAATGGATCTCCGCATCGCGGTCAACGCCGTCGGCGAAATCGTCGGCAGGACGACAACGGAGGATTTGCTCGACTCGATCTTTAGCCAGTTCTGCATAGGAAAGTGAGCAACACCATGAATTTGAACCACCGCATTCGGATCGCCGCCATCTGGCTCGCCGGGCTGGGCCTTGCCTTCGCCTGCATTGCGGCGAGCGCGTTGGATTGGATTCAGGCCAGCAAGGACAGCAAAGGCTTCACGCTCGCGGCGTCCGGAAAGCCCTTCGTCCCGTGGGGCTTCAACTACGACCACGACGAGACCGGCCGGCTGCTTGAAGACTACTGGCTCACCGAATGGCCGAAGGTGGAGGCGGACTTCCGCGAGATGAAGGAGCTCGGTGCGAACGTCGTGCGGATTCATCTCCAGTTCGGCAGGTTCATGGATGCGACGAACCAGCCGAACGGCACGTCGCTCAAGCAACTCGCCAAGCTTCTTGCCCTCGCCGAGCGCACCGGTCTGCATCTGGACCTCACCGGCCTCGGCTGCTACCACAAGGCCGACGTGCCGTCGTGGTATGACGCGCTCGACGAAAAGTCACGCTGGGCCGCGCAGGCGAATTTCTGGGCCACCATCGCGAAGCAGTGCAAGGAAAGCCCCGCTGTCTTCTGCTACGACTTGATGAACGAGCCGGTCGTCGCGGGCGGGCCGCGCAAGGCCGGCGACTGGCTTGGTCCTGCATTCGCCGGGAAACACTTTGTCCAAGTCATCACACTCGACGCCACCGGCCGTGTCCCGCACACCGTCGCGAGCGCGTGGATTCGCACGCTAACCAAAGCCATCCGCCAGCATGACGCGAAGCATCTCGTCACTGTCGGCCTCGTGGACTGGAGCCTAGACCGGCCCGGCCTGCGCAGCGGCTTCGTGCCGGACAAAATCGTCGCTGACCTCGACTTCCTCTGCGTGCACCTCTATCCGAAGAAAGGCGAAGTGCCGAAGGCCATTGAGACGCTGCGCGGTTTCGCCGTGGGCAAGCCCGTGGTCATCGAGGAAGCCTTCCCACTGCAAGCTGGGTTCCCGGAATTCGGCCAGTTCATCACGGAGTCCCGCGCCATCGCATCCGGTTGGATTGGTTTCTACTGGGGCAAGCCACCCAGCGAACTGCGCAAGTCCAACACCATCGGAGATGCGATCACGCTGGGCTGGCTGGAATTCTTTCAACGCGAAGCAGGGCGGATGCAACGCTGAGGTTGTCACAACATCCCCGCCCGCTTGCGCAGCGCCCACTCCAGCGCCAGCAGCGCGACGACCGCGCCGAACCACCACCAGCTCTGCCAAAGCACGGTCTCGGTCTCGACCACGCGGCCTTGGCTCAACGGACGCAGCCGCTCGATGAGCGAGCCGAGCTCCTCCTCGCGGAAGTAGCGGCCGCCGGAGTTCGCGGCTAGCTCGCGCAGCAACGGTTCGTTGCAGTTCAGTTCGGCCAGTTCGCCGGTTGACTCGCGGCGCACGGCGAAACCCGTTCGCGCCTTCATCTCCGCGTCCGGCAGGCCCTCGACGCGCACGCGCACTTCGTAGTCGCCATCGGTGAGCGGTGCGGTGCGGCCACGGTAGATGCCCGTCTCGTTCTCGTCGGCGGTGAGCGCGACGGTCGCGATCTTGCGGCCCTCGCGCATGAGCCACGCCTCAGCTTTCGCGCGCGGCATCGCACGGCCCTGCACGTCGAGGATGCGCGTGCGGATTTCAGCGGTCGCGCCCGGCTCGTAGTTCAGTGCGCCGCTGTCGAGCGAGACGAACTTGTCCTGCACGGCGAACGGCGATTCCATCACGAACTTCGCCGCCTGGTTCCAGAACTTCGCGTGGTAGAGGTCGCCGACCTTGTAGCGCCAGCGCCACGACTCGTCGAACGCGAGGTAGAGCGTCTTGCCCGCGCCATAGCGCCGGAAGACCGCTGCCGCGCTGCGCGTCTCGCCGGTCACGGCCTCCAGCCACGTCTCCGCGCCGGGCAGCGCGCGCGCGGGCGCGAGCCAGTGCGGCGATGGCAGGAACCACCACAGCCGCGTGTTCTCCAGCGGGTCGCTCGTGAGCGTGAACGGCGTGAGTGAACTGCCCGTGGCCTTGAGCTGAAAATTCATGGGCACGCCGTCCAGTGGTCGGCCCTCGAAACTCACGGGAAACAGCGGTGCGAGCGGCAACAGCGACAGCGACGCAAGCCGCTCCTGCCGACCATCCACGAAGATGACTCCGCCGCCGCGCTGCCCGACGAAGTCGCGAATCCACTCCAGCTCGTTCGCGCGGAGCTGGTTCGCCGGCAGGTCGCCGAAAATAATCAGGTTGTAAGTGAACAGCGTCTCGCGGTCGCCGGGGAACTGCCCCGGCCCCTTGCCGCGCGGCCAAAACTTCTGCTCACCGCCCGCGCCCGCGAGCAGCGCGTTGACCTCCCAGCGGTCGTCGCGCTCCAGCAGGTTGCGCAAGTAGCGGAATTCCCAGCGCGGCCGGCCATCAAGCACGAGCACCTTGGGCCGCTGCGTCGTTGCGTTCACCCACAGCGCGCCTTCGTTGTTGGATTTGTCCTTCTCGCCGTCGAGCACCGTCGCGCTCGCGGTAAAGTGCAGCGGCAAACTCGCGAAGCGCAGGTCCTTGTCCTGCCGCTTTAGTTCATCCGCGACCAGTTCCTTCACCGGAAAATCAAACTCCACCGTGCGCAAGTGCTTCGTCTCCGTCGTCAGCTCCTTCTCCCACAGCACGCGCTCGCCGTGCGCGACGCGCAGCGTGAACGCCTTGCCGGCCGGCATGTCGTCCTTTAGCTCCACGGTGCCGCGCACGCGCCCGTCCGCCGCGACCGTGTCCGGGCCTTTGACCGCGAGCACCGCGAGGTCCGGCGGTCGCTGCAACATCCCGACGCCGACGGGAAACACCGGCACGCCGCGCGCGCCGAGCAGCCGCGCCAAATCAGCAGGCGGCTCGCCGGAATTGTGCTGGCCATCGCTGATGAGAATCACCGCCGTGCGCTCGCCCTCGCGCAGCGAGAGCGCACGCGCCTTCACCGGCTCGGCGAGGTCGGTGTTCAAGTTCGTGGCGGCGAGCGTGAAGGACTGCGGCGGCTTCGGCGGGTCGCCGCGCCTGCGCTCACCCGGCAGCCAGACCGGTTCCGCCTTGCTGCCCGCGAGCGCGATGACTTCGAGGTTGTGCTGCGCCGCGAGTTTCTTCGCCATGCTCTCGGAGCTGCCGAGCAACACTGCCTCCAGCCGCTGCCAGCGCGTCTGCGCATCGAACTTCTGGATGGCCGCGAGCACGTCCGCCTCGCGCTTCTCCGCGACGGCGAGGACGTGGTTTGTGAACGCCGTGCGCAGCTCCGCTTCAAAGCGCGCGGCGATGGCGGCGAGCTTCGCCAGCTCGCGTTCGGTGACGTTCGGGTCGCGGCCCACGGCGGTCTCGGCCAGCTTGCGCGCGGGCACGGCGAGTTCCGTGTTCAGTTTGCCGACCTGCCCGGTGATTTGCGGCCACGTTCCCGCGCCGACCCTGCCGAGAGACTCCGTCGCGCTCGCCGTGTTGGTCGCGAAGCCGCGCACGAACTCGTGGAACTGCGGCGCGGGCAGATTTGGCTTCGCGTGCGCGGCGGTCTCCTGCGCGTTGGCCAGCGCGGACGCGGCGGCGCGGAGGTCGGAGTCGAACTTGTTCGTCGCGAGCCAGCCAAGCTGCTGCGCGATGAAGAGCTTGCGCGGCAGCTCCATTTCCTGGTCGGTGATGCCCATGCTGGCCGAGGCGTCCACGAAGAGCAGGATGCGCGCGACCTCGCCGATGATGTTGCGGTGATGCAGCACCGGCCCCGTGAGCATCAGCACGAGCAGCAGCACCGCCAGCGCCCGCAACGTCGGCAACAGCCAACGCACCGCGCCCGCCCGCACCCGCGTCTCGCGCCAGTAGAGCAGCCACGCCGCGACGGCCAGCCCGAGGCCGACGACCAAGCCGCCCCCCAACCGCCAGTCTCCGATGAAACGCAGGTCAGTCATTGATTAGCCGCGAAAGGGCGCAGAGGACACAAAGAGGGAAGCGATTAAGGCAAAGGAGCGTGGAAGAAGGCGAGACTTGGGCGGGTTGGTGACTTCGCTCAGGATGAACTTGCGGATTTGGAAACGGGAAGAGCCAAAGTTGATGAGCAAACCATGCTCCTGCCGCGAAGCCCGCATATAGCCAAGGATTTGAGCGATGTGTTCGTCAGCCAGCGTTCGCACCGCCTTCAGTTCAACAATGAGTCGACCGTCCACCAGCAAGTCAGCGACGAACTCCCCGATGACCGTCCCGTCTTCGTCCCGCACGGTAAGCGGCACCTGCTGCTTCACGTCGAGGCCGAGCTTACGCAGCCGATGGGCCAGCGCGTTCTCATAGACTTTCTCGACGTGCCCGTGGGCGTGGTAGAGGTGGATGGCATAGCTCGTCTCGCGCACGAGGTCACACAGCTTCATGATGTCATCTTGCATGGGTTTCCTTTCTGGGGTTGGCCGCGAAAGAACGCAAAGAGCGCAAAGGATTCCTTCCCTTGTCTTCTTTGCGACCTCTGCGTTCTTTCGCGGCAAAATTCATGTCTTCCCTCCCTTGCGACCGGCAAACCACTGCACCAGCAGCAGTTCGCTGAAACACAGCGCGAGCACGGCCCAGAGAAGCGGCTTCCAGACTTCGCGGCCGAAGCGGCGGTCTTTGTCCATCTGCTGATAGTCCGCGACGGAGGCGAGCAGTGTGGCTTGAAGCGAGTTGGCGAGGGCCTTGCGCTCCGGCTCGGTGAGCTGCCGCAGGTCGGATTCCGCGCGCGCGGTGCTCACGACGAACGGCGTCGGGCCGCCGTCGGGCGCGGTGAGCGTGTAGGTGCCGGGGCGACCGGTCTTCGCGAACTCGACGTAACCGAGCGCGCCGCGACCGGTGATGTCCACCTCGTGGCGCTCGCCGTCGGGCGCGGTGAAGTGCGCCTTGCGCCCGACGTGCGCACGCGACACGAACGCGGTGAGCGGCCGGCCGACCTCGACGTTGCGTGGCGGCTGCGCCTGCGAAGCGAGGTAGATGACGAGCCGCTGCATCAGCGGCACGAAGACGGGGCGCACGGGCAAGTTGCCCCAGTCGGCATCGCAAGGGACGGCGCACTGGATGATGCGGCCCTCGCCGTTCTTCTTCTCCACAAGGAACGGGTCGGCGGTGCTGAGTTGCGCGAGGATGGCGAGGCCGGCGTCGGCTTGTTCCTGTCGCGTGCCGAGCTGGAACCAGAGTTTAATCTCGGCGTCGGCGAGATTGCCGTTGCGCGCGTCGTTGAAGAGTTCCATCGCGGGATGGGTGAAGGGCTGGACAACAATCTTTGCGCGCGGCTTGCCGTCTTCGAGGCCGCCGGCGAGCGCGGTGAAGGGAAGCGGCAGCAAACCCGAGGCGCGGAGCGTGCGTTGATACCAGTCGGTATTGATGCGGTTGCCGGGGAAGACAAGTAAGCCGCCGCCGCTCGCGACGAACTCGGCGAGTGAGCGCACTTGCGCGTCGGCGAGTTGACGGACGTTCGCGAGCACGACGACGCGGGCTTTCGAGAGCGCGTCGGGCGTGAGGTCGCCGGGCGCGATCACGCGCGGGAGGATGAGGTCGCTGCCGCCGCTCGCGGCTTTCATCGTCGGCGAGAGCGCGATGTCGAGGTAATCGGTTTCGCCCTTGAGCGGTTCGGCGCTGGGGTCGCCATTGACGAGCAGCGCGGGAAGTTTTTCCCAGACGGTGACGACGGCGGCGAGGGAGTTGTCGGCCTTGAGCGCGTCGGCGTCGGCGGCGACTTCGAGCGTGTGAAAACCGGCGGTGTCGAAAGCGTGCGTGAAGAGCACTTGCCGCTGCTCGCCGGGCGCGAGGGCAATCTGCTGCGCGCCGTGCTCGCGGCCATCAGCGCGGAAATACACGCGCAGGTCGGGCCACGCGCGCTCGCCGAAATTGCGAAGCGTGGCGCGGACCTGGAGCGGCTGGTTGACGCCGAGCGCGAGCTTGGGCAAGTCCAGCGACTCGACGGCGACATTGTCGCGCGACTCGGTGCCGACGTGGAGGAAGTTGACACGAGGCGGAACAGGCAGGCGCTTGAGAGTCTGCAGGGCGCGGCCGCGCGCCGCCGCCTCGCCGTCGCTGAAGCTGACTTTCTGGAAGTCGGTGATGACGACGAATTCCTTCAGCCCGTGCTGCATCTGCGCAGCGACGTTGGCGGCAAGTTCGAGCGCCTCGGGGAAGTTCGCTGCGCCGAAGTTTGCTTCGAGTTGTGCGAGCGCCTTCGTGACGCGGACGGTGTCGAGCGTCGGGGCTTCGAGCAGTTGGCGCGGCGTGCCGCCCATGAGGATGACGGCGAGATCCGAGCCGGAGCCGGCCTGCTCGATGAGTTTCGCGGCGGCTTCCTTGGCTTGCGTGAAGTTCGACGCCGCACCTGCACCGGCGGACATCGAGTAGGAATCATCGAGCAGGATGACGAGCGAGGTCTTCGCGCCGCCGAGCAACGCGCGCATGCCGGTGAGGACGGGCCGCGCCATGCAGAGCGCGAGCAGCACGGGGATGAGGCAGCGCACCAGCAGCAGGAGGAGCTGCTCAAATTTGAGCCGGCGCGTGTGGGCCTGAAACGCGGCGGCGAGCAGATGCATCGCACCCCACTGCACGACGCGCGGGTGCGAGCGGTTGAAGAAGTGCAGCAGCACCGGAATCGCCGCCGCCGCCATGCCGCCGAGGAGGATGACGTTGAGGAAGGTCATCGCAGGCGCGGGTTAGGCGCGGAGCAGCGCCTTGAAGCCCGCCTCGACGAAGTGCTTGTCTGTGGTCAGCGCGTCCGTCAGTCGCAGCTCGCGCATGACGGTGAAGCTGACGCAGTCGGTGAACGAATAGCCGTGGTCGGCGTGGCGCAGGAACAACTCCTTGGACATGGTGAACCGGGCTGGGTGCATCCACTCGATGCGAACCGCGCTTGAGCTGGAAACCAATTTGAAGAACTCCGGCAGGAGCTGCCCGCCGCCGCGCGCTTTCAACAGCGTGGCGGTCTCGTCGAGAATGTAGTCGGTGGTGACGGCGGAGCCGGAGCGGTCGCGGAGGTCGTTGAGCCAAGCCACCGCCGGCTTGTGTGCGGTGTCGTCCTCGCACAGCAACGCGTAGAAGCCGCTGCTGTCAATGAACGTCTCACGCGCCATAGATTGCGCGGTCCATCTCCTCGTTGCTCAGGGAGCCGCCTTTGAAGGTGCGTTTGCCAAGCAAATAGAAGGGGTCGTTCTTCGCCGGCTTGGCCTTGCGACGGATGGCGGAGAGTCGGGCTGCCGATTTGCCGCGATGCTTCACGACGAAGCTTTCGCCGGCTTCGAGCGCGGCGAAGATGGCGTCGGCCTGGCGGGTGAGGCTTGGCAAAGTGACGGTTTTCATGGGGCGAACCTAGCGCTTACGTGCGATTCGGGAAAGATGGATTTCGCGAGCCTTCGCGGGTTCATCCGCGTGCCAGCCTCCGGGTCAGGTATTGCGCCAGCGCCTCGGCATACGGCTGGTCCGTGACCATCGGCACAAGGTCAATGCGGTGGCGGTGGCAGCCTTGCGTGAGTTCGTCCTGGAATTTCTTGAGGTTGTCGAAATAGGCGGCGCGGAACTGCGCGGGGTCAATCATCCGGTGCGCGCCGGCTTTCTCCAACGACTCGAACTTCGTCCAGTGCGTGAAGGGAAACTCCAGTTCGTCACGATCCAAGATTTGGAAGAGGAGAATCTCGTGTCGCGCGTGGCGGAATTGCGCGAGGGCTTTCACGAGTTCCTTCACCTCGCCGAAGCAGTCGGACAACACGATGAGCAGGCCGCGCCGCTGGATGCGCGGGACGAGTTCGCGGAAGACACCGCCGAGCGCGGTCTCGCCGCCGGGCTGGGCGGACTGGAGTTCATCCAGCAACACGCGCAGGTGCGGGACGCTGGAGCGTGGCGGGATGTATCGGCGGATTTTCGCGTCGAAGGTGACGAGGCCCACGCTGTCACGCTGCTGGAGCATGAGGTAGGCGAGCGCGGCGGCGAGGCGCACGGCGTAATCGGCCTTCGGCACGCCGCCCGCGCCCGCGTAGCGCATCGAGCCGCTGAGGTCGAGCAGGAGCGTGGCGCGGAGGTTGGTTTCCTCCTCGTATTCGCGGACGTAGTAGCGGTCGGTCTTGCCGAAGACCTTCCAGTCGAGCCGGCGGATTTCGTCGCCCTGCACATACTGACGGTGCTGCGCGAACTCGACGCTGAAGCCCTTGTGCGGCGACTTGTGCAGGCCGGAGAAGAAGCCCTCGACCACCAGCCGCGCGACGACCTGAAGGTTCGCGACCTTCTGCAGCTCGGTCGGCGTGAGGAAGTCAGAGACGTGGGACATGAGGCCGAGGATAACTCGTGCTAGCCGGGGCCACCAATCGGGCGGAACATCCACGACACGAGCCAGCGGAACCACCCGACGCAAAGAGCCGTGTGGCAGAAAACCAGAGCGATTACAGCGTAAGCCCAGAGCCTCACGTAGATTTTCTTTGGCTGCCGAAGCAGGTGGAGAAGGAACTTCCAATCCAACCACAACGCGGCCGCAGCTACGAAGGACAACGGCAACCACCACTTCCGCAGCACCCAGTCAACTTGCATGAGCAGACGGGCGTATTCAGGCATCGTTATCTCTAAATCATCAGCAAAGATTCGGCACCCGGCCGCGGTCCAATGCAGCGCGAAGAGCGCGAAAGCCAAACTCACCCCATGCCCGACGGCAATCAGGTCCGCGCGTTGGCTGGCTTCTCCGGCTGGCTTCATCGCGGCCATTGTCCCACGCCGTCGAGTTCGCGGCAAATACAGTTCTGTCCGGGGGCCTCCGCTTTCGTTCGGCTCCCGTGCTCACACCGACTTTTCCTCGCCTTGGCTCGCTGGCTCGCGTATTCCCGCCGCCATGCACCTGCTCGCGCAGACCGTTGTCCTCTGCCTCCTGCTCGCCACGCCCCTCGGCCGCGCCACCGATTGGCCGCAGTTCCTCGGCCCCACGCGCAACGCCACCTACGCCGGCACCGACCTCGCCGACGCGTGGCCGAAGGAAGGCCCGCCGCTCGCGTGGCAAAAAAAACTCGGCACCGGCTGGGCCGGACCCGTTGTCGTTGTCGGCAAACTCATCGTCTTCCACCGCGTCGGCAACAACGAGCTGGTCGAATGCCTCGACGCGAAGTCCGGCAAGGAACTTTGGCAGCAATCCTTCCCCACCCGCTACACCGACCGCTTCGGCTTCGACAACGGCCCCCGCTCCACGCCGTGCGTCGCCGACGGCCGCTTCTTCGTCTTCGGTGCCAACGGAGATTTGCACGCCCTCGACTTCGCCACCGGCAGGCCTCTGTGGAGCGTGGACACGCAAAAGGACTTCGACGCCGACCCCGGCTTTTTCGGCTTCGCCTGCTCGCCGCTCGTCGAGGGAAAGTTGTTGCTCGTGAACGTCGGCGGGAAGAACAGCGCCGGCCTCGTCGCGTTCGACACCGCCACCGGAAAGGTCCAATGGCAGACCAAGGACGATGAAGCCAGCTACTCCTCGCCCATCACCGCCACCGTGGGCGGCCAGCGCCACGTCCTCTTTTTCGCGCGCCACCAGCTCGTCTCCCTCGACCCCGCCGATGGCAAGGTCCGCTTCACCTTCCCGTGGGGGCCGACCATGCAGGCATCCGTGAGCGCCGCCGTGCCCGTCGTGAGCGGCGACCTCGTCTTCATCTCCGCCGGCTACGGCGCGGGCGCGGCCACCTTGCGCATCAAGAGCAGTGGTGTGGAAAAAATCTGGTCCGGCGAGGAACAACTCACCGCCCAATACGTCACGCCCGTCCTGCGCGACGGACTTCTCTACGGCTTCGAGGGCCGCGTGGACACCGGCCCGAAGCCAGAATTGCGCTGCGTGGAACTCGCCACCGGCAAAGTCCGCTGGAGCACCGACCGCGTCACGCACGGCGGCATCATTCTCGCGGGCAACGACCTTCTCATCACGTCCGAGAGCGGCGAACTCGTGCGCGTCGCCGCCGACCCGAAGGGATTTTCAGAAAAAGGCCGTGCTCAAATCCTCGGCCGCGAAGGCCGCGCGCAGTCCGCGCTCGCCGACGGCCTCCTCTACGCGCGCGACAAGGGCAAGCTCGTGGCCGTGGACCTGCGCAAGCAGTAGGACGGCGCTGCCGCGTGGCTTCAGCCAGCGTTCGCGCCGGTCGCGCGGATTGCTTTGCCTGATGGTGGCCGGGTGAATATCAATTACCCCACGTCCCGCGGCGGTTCCTACTCTGCGCGCATGAAAACCGAACTCCTCGTCCCGGCCTATGTCTCCACCCGCCCGCTCCGCGCCATCAGCCAGAGCCGCATTGAACTCTCGACCGCCACCGAACGCGACCGCGAGGCCATCTACCGCATCCGCCACGAAGTCTTCGCCGAGGAACTTGCGCAGCACCCGACCAATCACTCCGGTCGCCTGTGCGACGCGTTGGATGACTTCAACCTCTACCTCGTCGCGAAGGTCGGCGGAGCCATCGCGGGGTTCATCAGCCTCACCCCGCCTTCATCGCCGGCATTCTCAATGGACAAGTATGTCGCGCGAGAGCGGCTGCCGTTCACCTTCGACGATGGACTGTTCGAAGTGCGCCTGCTCACGGTGACGCACACGCACCGGGGCGGCGAATTGGCGGCGCTCCTCATGTATGGAGCGTTCCGCTGGGTCGAGGCGCACGGCGGCACGCGCGTCATGGCCATCGGTCGCCGCGAAGTGGTGGAGATGTATCTGCGCGGCGGACTTGAACGGGTGGGTCTGACGGTCCAGTCCGGCGCGGTGACGTATGACGTGCTGCAAGCGCCCGTGTCCGTCATGCGCGACCGGATGCAGGAGTTCGGCGGCCTGCTCGACCGGCTGGAAGGCAACGTGGACTGGCAGCTCAACTTCCCTTTCCACCGTCCCGCCGCGTGCTTCCACGGGGGCGCGTTCTTCGACGCCATCGGTCCGAGGTTCGACCACTTGGAACGCCGCCATGACATCATAAACGCGGACGTGCTCGACGCATGGTTTCCGCCCTCGCCGAAAGTTCTCACGGCGTTGACCGAGCATTTGCCGTGGCTCCTGCGCACCTCGCCGCCGACGGTGTGCGAGGGATTGGTCGAAGCCATCGCCGGGGCGCGGGGAGTTTCGCCCGCGAACCTCCTGCCGGGAGCCGGCTCCTCCGACCTCATCTTTCGTGCGTTGCGCCACTGGCTCACGCCGGCCTCGCACGCGCTCATCCTCGACCCGACCTATGGCGAATACGCCCATGTGTTGGAAAAAGTCATCGGCTGCACGGTGGACCGGCTCACCCTCTCGCCCCGCGACGGCTTTGCGGTGGACCTTGCCCGGCTTGAGGCGGCGAACCTCCTTGTGGGCCCGCTGCCAGAGGGCCTC
>CAYZJP010000002.1:0-90459 GCA_964478755.1 uncultured Klebsiella sp. | reverse complement strand
GGGCCAAGACCACGCTGATCGGCAGCTTCCATTCCACTGAAAACAGCGGAGAATCTAAATAACCACCACATCTTGTGGCTTTCCGCTTTACACCCCACCGGATATTGGGCTTAAACTCCGTCCATGTATTTGAAGAACCTCACCGTTCTGGGCTTCAAGTCCTTCGCGGACAAGACCTCGCTCAACTTCCAGCCCGGCATCACGGCCATCGTCGGGCCAAACGGCTGCGGCAAGTCCAACGTCGCCGACGCCATCCGCTGGGTGCTCGGTGAGCAGTCGGCGCGCGCGTTGCGCGGCGGTGAGATGGCGGATGTGATCTTCAACGGCACGGATGGTCGCCGGGCGTTGGGCATGGCCGAAGTTTCCCTGACCATCGGCGACGTGGACGCGGAGCATCTCAAAGCAGCCGGCATCGAGCTGACGTTCAACGAGGTCACGATCACGCGCCGCATCTTCCGCGACGGCGGCTCGGAGTATTTCATCAACAAGGTGCCGTGCCGGCTGCGGGAAATTCAGCAATTCTTCATGGGCACGGGCGTGGGCCGCACGAGCTACTCGATCATGGCGCAGGGCCACATCACGCAAATCATCCAGAGCAAGCCGGAGGACCGGCGCATGGTGTTCGAGGAGGCGGCGGGCATCACGAAGTTCAAGGCGCAGAAAAAGGAATCGCTCCGCAAGCTGGAGCACACGGATCAAAATCTTCTGCGCGTCGAAGACCTCATCCGCGAAGTGAAGCGGCAGATCGGCTCGCTCCAGCGTCAGGCCGGCAAGGCGCGTCGCTTCAAGCAGGTCGCGATGGAGTTGCAGCATCTTGACACCCAGCTCGCGCGGCATCAGTTCGACACGCTGCAGGCGGAGATCGCGCAGCGCACCGCCGAGGGCGAGCAGCTCCGCGCGCAGATGGAGGAGCTATCGCAGAGCGTGCTGCGCAGCGAGGATGAGTTGCAGCAACTCCGCCATCGGCTCTCCGACCTCGATTCCGAAATCAACTTGGCGCAGCAGCAGGGTCTCGAACTCAAGGGCCAGTCCGAGCACCACGAGCATCGCATCCAGTTCAACGAGGAGCGCCTCCGCGAACTCGGCGCGCAGAACGAGAAAGCCTTCCGCGACATCAACGAGTCCGAGGAACGCATCGGTTACGCGCGACAGGAACTCGTCGCCGTCACGCAGCGGCTCGCGGAATCACAGCAGAAGCTCGACGCGTTGCGCGGCGAACTCAGCGCGAAGCAGCAGGCCGTGCAGAACGTCGAGCGCGAACTCATCACCAAACAGGAGGAGCTTCGCCGCGCGCAGACGGAGGCGTTCAACTCGTCGCAGCAACTCAGCCGCGTCCGCAACGAAATCAACGCGCTCGACTTGCAGAAGCAGGGCAATGTCGTGCGGCTGGAGAAGCTTTCCTCGGAGAAGATTCAGCTAGAAGAGGAGCGCGGTCGCCTCGATGCGCGGCTCACGGAGTTCGCCGCGAATGTCGAGAGCGAGAAGCAATGCGTCGTTGTCCAACGTGGCACGGTCGAGGAGCGGCAGCAGCGGCTCCGCGACATCCAGGGCGAGATCAACCATGTCGGCTCCGAACTCGACACGACGCTCCGCGCGCAGGCGGGCGTGAAGTCGCGCCTCAACGTGCTCGAACAATTGCAGGGCAGTCACGAGGGCTTCAGCGCGGGCGCGCAGGCCGCACTCAAGCAGTCCAAGCTCGCGCTCGGCACGCTCGCCGACCGCATCCGCGTGCCGGACCAGTATGTCGTCGCCGTCGAGACCGCGCTCGGCCACCACCTTCAGCTCGTGCTCACCGAGCAACCGGAGGCCGCGCAGCAAATCTTCGCGGACTTGGTCGCGAACAAGAAAGGTCGCGCAAACATCGGCTGTCTCGGCTTGAAGAATCCTGACTTCAAGCCCGCCGTTGCGACCGAGGACGCGCCCGGCGTGTCCGCGTTGAAAGTGATCGAGGCCGACGAATCCATCGCCTACCTCATCAACGGACTGCTCGGCAACACGCGCATCGTCGCCGACCTCGCCACCGCCACCGCCGCGTGGCAGCAGACGAATGGCGCTTACAACTTCGCGACGTTGACGGGCGATTTGCTGAACCGTCAGGGCATCTTTACCGGCGGCTATTTGAACGGCGCGGCCAACGGCAAGGCTCCGTCCTCCATCCTCGGCCGAAAGAATCAGATCTCTGGCCTCAAGGCCGAGATCGAGCAGGCGCAATCGCAGGCCGACGAAATCAGCCGCAAGAAAGGCGCGCTCCAGAGCGAGCAGACTTCACTCCAAGCCAGCCTCCAGCAGGCCCAGACCGACCTCCGCGCGCAGGAAGTTGCCATCGCGTCGCGTGAAGGTGAGTTCAAGGCGCTCAAATCCTCGCTCCAGAATCTCCACCTCCGCATTGACACGGTCGTTTACGAAATCCAGTCCCTCGCCGCGCAGGAGCAGGAGGGCAACGCCAAGCGCGCTGCGCTCGCGACGCAAATCAGCGAACTGGAGTCGCGCGAGAAGTCCGTCACCGACCGCGTCGCGGAACTCGGCACCGGCATTGACACGCTCCGCCAGCAGCGCGACAACGCACTCTCCGCGCTGAACGACACCAAAGTTGCCACCGCGACGGAAGAGCAGCTCGTGCGCTCATTCGCCGGCCAGAAGTCACCGCTCGAAAGCCGCATCCGAGAACTCGAAAACTTAATCCAGACGCGCCGCGCCGAGATCGGCGCGTTCGCGCAGCGCAAGACGCAGGCTGAGGGTGAGATCGCCGACTCGCGCCACCAGATCGAGCGCCTCGCGCACGAGCGCGAGCAGGTCGGCCTGCGCGTCAGCGAGCTCGCGACGCAGAAGACCGCGCAGGAAGGCGAGATCGAGCTGCGCGAGGAAGGCCTGCGTGAACAGCGGAAGCAACTCGGCGAACTGCAAGGTCGGCGCAGCTCGATTGACATCGAGCTGACGCAGAAAACAATGCAGGTCCAGAACCTTCGCCAGCGCATTCAGGAGAAATACTCCCTCAACCTCGATGACATCCGCAGCGAGTGCATCACCATCACCTACGCCGACGAGGGCGCGCCGAAGGTCGAGACGGTTTCACCCGAGGAGATGGCCAACCGCGGCATGGCCACGGATTGGGACAAAGTCGCGGAGCAGGTTACCGCGCTACAGAAGAAGCTCGACGAGATGGGTCCGGTCAACCACGCCTCCATCGAGGAATACGAGGAGGCCGAGACGCGCCACGCGTTCCTCAGCAAGCAGTATGAGGATCTCGTGCAGGCCAAGGCGCAACTCCTCGAGGTGATCAACAAGATCAACTCGCAGACCCAGATCATGTTCGCCGAGACCTTCGCCAAGATCCGCGAGAACTTCCGCGCGATGTTCGTGGAAATTTTCGGAGGCGGCAAAGCCGACCTCGTGCTCGTGGACGAAAATGACTTGCTCGAGTCCGGCGTCGAGATCGTCGCCAAGCCTCCGGGCAAACAGCTCCAGAGCATCTCCCTCCTCTCCGGCGGCGAGCAGACCATGACGGCCGTCGCACTGCTCTTTTCGATCTACCAGGTGAAGCCCTCGCCGTTCTGCGTGTTGGACGAGCTGGACGCGCCGCTCGACGAGTCGAACATCAACCGTTTCATCCGCGTCTTGCAGCGTTTCCTGCATGAGTCGCAGTTCGTCATCATCACGCACAACAAGCGCACCATCGGCATCGCGGACATCCTTTACGGCGTTACCATGCAGGAGCACGGCGTGAGCAAGATCGTCAGTGTCAAGTTCCACAAGCAGGACGAACCCGCCGCTGACCGCACGTCCGCGACGCCTCTGGTCCCGCCCGCGCCCGTGCCCGACGTGGAAGCGGAGGAGGACGCGCCGCACAAGCGCGAGGAAACCTTGGAAATTGTGATGGCGAAGTAGCGAGCCAGCGTCACGCCCGCTTCACTTCCACAAACTGTCGCGTGATCCGGCCATCCTTGGCGGTGCAGACAAAATAACCCCTCTCCGGTGTCCCGTCGTGGTTGGCCCGGGCGAACGAGCAGCACTTGTTCGTCGTGAGCACGGTGCTTCCCCGCTGACGCTCGGTGAAGCCGTGGAAATGGCCGTTGAAGACGGCGACAAGGTTCAGATCCTTGAACCGTTCGAGGACGGTGTCCGCATTGAGCACGCGATAGGGGGTCAGCACCCCGAAGGGAAAATGTGTAAAGAGCACCGTGGGCAGATCCGGCTTGAGCTTGGGCAGCGTGTCGTCGAGGAAACGTAATGTGTGCGCCTGCACCGAGACGCCGCTGGATTTCTGTCCCTGGCTGGAGTCCAGGCCGACGAACTGCCAGCCACGATGCGTGAAAGAATAGTTTGTGCTGCCGGGAAAATGCTTGTCGAACGCCTCCCGGTCAGTTGGCGCAGTCCAGTCGTGGTTGCCGATGACCGTGTGGCAGGTCAGGCCGAGCGAGTTGAGCGCCTCCCGGATGGCACCGTGTTGCGCGGGCGTGCCGTGCTCGCAAACGTCGCCGACGACGAGCACGAACTCCGGCCGCGGCTCCGTGGTCTTCATTTGCTTCACGACGCGCTCGAACCAAGGCTCGCATTTCTGGTTGAGGTAATGCAGGTCGTTGACCGCGATGAAGGTGAACTCCCCGCCCTGGCCGTTGTCAGCGGCGCGCAGCCGGCCGGGCCAGAGGCCCAGCGCCAGCAGCGAGCCGGCGCTCAACCGCACTGCCCGACGCCGGGTCAGCGCTACGTTTGTGCGACTCAATTCATCTGCGTTCACTCTTGGCAACATAGTGGACGCTCGTGAACTCGCGAGCAAATCTGCACAGCCTCGTCCATCAATTCCAGTCGGACTGGGCAACGCTTCGTCGGCTTGGATGAACTCGAGTTCGACGAGCACCGGTGAATTCGGTTCACAAGTCATTGCCGCGATACCACGCGCGGACGACATATATCAGGCCAATAAAAACGCCCAGCCCGGCACCGAGCAGAAACCCAGGGATCACACCGGAATCAGTGTCTTGTCCCAATCGTGAAAATCGGGTCAGCTCGAAACCGATGAACGCCCCGATCAAGCCCAGCACGAAACCGAGCACGAAAATGATCGCCACTGCGCTCATCAACGTGGCCCCGAGTCCTGGCCGAGACCTCTCACCCTTTTTCTTCGAGGTGCCGCGAAAGCCCTCCTGGATGCCCTCAATCAGGGCGCTCAGAAAATCATGTTCGTCGTTGGCCACGAAGTGAGCAGAACAGATTTACAATCCAATCGGATGCCAGGCCGTCTTCATCTCGACAGTGTCAAGTATCCAATACGGATCTTCACCCTTCTCGGTGAACCAGTCGGACTCGGGGAGCGCGTGGTTGAAGTAGCGCTTGAGATTCGTCGCGACACCGGCGCGGAGCTGCGCGGAAATTTCCGGCACGCCTGCGCCGTCCACGATGGCGTTCACGTCCATGTGCGACGCGATGTGCGGCGCGAGTTCAGCGCGCTTGCCGGCGAGGATGTTCACCACGCCACAGGGCAGGTCGCTGGTGGCGAGAATTTCGGCGAAGGACAGCGCGGGCAACGGCGCGCGCTCGGAGGGAATCACGATGGCGGTGTTGCCGCTGAGAATCACCGGCAGCAGCAGCGACACCATCGGCAGCAGCACCGGCAGGTCCGGCGCGAGCACGACGACCACGCCCGTCGGCTCGGGTGTGGTGAAGTTGAAGTGCGGCGAGGCAACCGGGTTCACGCTGCCGAAGACCGCCTGATACTTGTCCGTCCAGCCCGCGTGATGCACGAGGCGGTCGCACACGCGGCCCACGCCGGTGCGCGCCTGTTCCATTGTCACGCCGTGCGAACGGGAGACTTCAGCGGCGAGCGCCTCGCGGCGGCTTTCGAGCATCTCGGCGGCGCGGTAGAGGATTTGGCCGCGATTGTAGGCCGTCGCCTTCGCCCAGCCGTCCTGCGCCGCGCGCGCGGCGACCACGGCGTCGCGGAAGTCTTTCCGCGAGGCCCAAGAGTAATTGTCGAGGTGCGCGCCATCCGGCCCGCGCGCGGCGAGATACTTGCCGCTCTCGTTGCGGACAAACTTGCCGCCGATGTAGAGCTTGTAGGTTTTCCGAACGTCGAGGCGCGTGCTCATGTGCTGGTTGCGCGCGAACGTAGCAACCGGCTACGCTGCCGACAATCTAAACGAAAGATCGCCCATGCATTTCCCTGAACTCAACTACCTCGCCATCCTCGTCGCCGGACTTGCGAAGTTCATCATCGGCGGCTTGTGGTTTTCCCCGCTTCTCTTCGTCAAGCCTTGGTTGGCCGAGATGAAGTTCACCGAGGAAGTCATGGCCAAGGCCAAGGCCAAAGGCATGGCGGCCACGCTGGTGCCGACATTCCTGATGGGGCTGGTCCAAGTCTTCGTGCTGGCCATCGTCCTCAAGGCGATGAAGACCGACTGCTTCGCGTGCGCAGCGGGCACGGGGCTGATGCTCGGCGTGGGCTTCGCCGCTGTTCCGGCGGCGACGAACGCGCTCTTCGAGCAACGCTCCGCGAAGCTCGTGCTCATCACCGCCGGTCACGACGTGACGGCCATCGTGGTGGCGAGCCTCGTGCTCGGAGCGTGGCCGAAGTGAGTTTCACCAACCAGCCGCGTTGCCGTCCGTCACGCGCGGGTCGGCAGCGCCGGTGAAGGCTTTGCCGTCCTTCGTTCTCCCCACGGCCTGACACGCGCCGATGGAATCAAGCTCCTTCAGCTTGTGCCCCCGTCGCTCCAGTTCGCGGCGCAGCTCCGCAGAAAACTTCTTCTCGATGCGCAGTTCGTCGGGACTCCACTGCTGGTGAAAACGCGGCTGCACAAGTGCTTCCTCCGGGTCGCGCCCGAAGTCCACGACATTGATTATGGCGAGCAAGGTCTGCGAGATGATCGTCGGGCCGCCAGCAGCACCGATGCTCAGGATGGGCTTGCCGTCCCGCAGCACGATCGTCGGCGACATGCTGGAGAGCGGGCGCTTGCCGGGGCCGACGGCGTTCGCCTCCGCGCCGATGAGGCCGAAATAATTCGCCACGCCGGGCTGCGCGGAGAAGTCGTCCATCTCGTTGTTCAGCACGACGCCTGAGCCGGGCACGACGATCTTCGAGCCGTAAGTCGTGTTGATCGTCGCGGTGCAGGCGACCCAGTTGCCCCCGGCATCGGCGGCGGAAAAGTGCGTGGTGTGCTTGCTGAAGACATCGCGCGTCGCGTTCGGCGGCATATTGTGCTGCGGCACAGGTGTCGCCTTTTTCAAATTGATTTTCTTTGCGAGCTGCGCGGCGTAAGCCTTGTCCACGAGGCCGCGCGGCACGGAGGCGAAGTCGGGATCGCCGAGCCAGTGCGCGCGGTCGGCGAAGGCCAGCTTCATCGCCTCGGCGACGACGTGGACGAAGTCCGGCGAGTTCGGGCCGAGCGCCTTGAGATCAAAGTGTTCGAGGATGTTTAGAATCTGCGCGACGTGGACGCCGCCGGAACTCGGCGGCGGAAAGCCGATGATCTCGTGTCCGCGATACGTCGTGCGCAGCGGTTCGCGCGACTTCGCGACGTAGCCGGCAAAGTCCGCCTCGGTGAGCAGACCGCCGTTGGCGCGCATCCAGTCGGCCGTGGCCTTGGCGAAAGGGCCGCGGTAAAACCAGTCGCTCCCCTGCCCCGCCAGCGCACGAAGCGACCTCGCGAGGTCGGGCTGGCGCAACGTGTCGCCGGCCTGCCACGGCGAGCCGTCGGGCTTGAGGAAGATGGCGAGCGAGGAAGGAAACTTCTCGATGTCCTTCGTCACGCCGGCGAGGCGGCTCGCGTAGTTGCGCGTGACGGGGAAACCAGCTTCGGCAAGTTTCGCGGCGGCAAGGCAATGCTCCTGCCAAGACAACTTGCCAAACTTGGTGATGGCTTGGTGAAACGCCGCGACCTCGCCCGGCACGCCGCTCGCGAGCGCGCCGGTCTCGCTGAGTGCGGCAACGGCTTTTCCGTCGCGAAGAAACATGTCGCGCGTGGCCGCCGCCGGAGCCGTCTCGCGTCCATCAATCGCCACGACCTCGCCGTTTGCGCGGTGGATGACGAGGAAGCAGCCGCCGCCGAGTCCGGAATTGTGACTGTCCACGACGCCGAGAGTGAGTCCCGCAGCGACGATGGCGTCCACCGCGTTGCCGCCGCGTCGCATCGCGTTCACGCCTGCCTCAGTCGCAAGCGGATGCACGGTGGCAACCATGCCGCGCTCGGACGCTGCGAGCACCGGGGCGGCGGAGGCCAGCAACAGCGCGAAGAAAACTGGAATGCGTTTCATGGGGACAGGTTCACGCCACCGTCAGCGGCCCGTCGAAGACGGTGAGGCTGATGACTTCGGACTTCGCAAAGTGTGGGCCGTGGCGTTCACCCTTCGGTGCGTGGAAAAGAGTGCCGGGTCCGTAAGTCACGTCGGACTCCACCCATTCGCCCGACAGGATGTAAGCCCACTCGTTCGCGACCGGGTGCGTGTGCGCTTGCACCTGCGTGCCGGCGGCGAACTTGCGCAAGACCACCACTCCACCGGTGGCTTCGTTCTTGTGAAGCAACTTCAACTCAACGCCCGCATACGGACCTGGCTGCCACGATTTGTCGGCGGACTGCGCGAGGTATTGGAACATGATGAGATGGCAGCGCGTCGGAGACGCTTTGGCAAGCGCGGGCTTGCGGCCGTTCAGTGGACCGCCAGCTTCACCGCCAGCCGCACAGCAGCGAAGAGGCTGCTCGGGTTGGCCTTGCCCTGCCACGCGATGTCGAGCGCGGTGCCGTGATCCACGCTGGTGCGGACGACGGGCAGGCCGAGCGTGGTGTTCACGGCGGACTCGAACGCGAGCGCCTTCACCGGGATGTGGCCCTGATCGTGATACATGCAGACAAAGGCGTCTGTGCTCCGCCGCTTCGCTGGAAGAAACGCGGTATCTGGCGGGAGCGGACCTTCGACTTGCAGGCCCTTCGCCCGCGCGGCTTCGATGGCGGGAATGATGATGCGTTCCTCCTCGCGGTCGCCGAAGAGACCATGCTCACCCGCGTGCGGATTCAAGCCGCACACAACGAGCTTCGGCGCTCGGCCCCGGATGCGTTGCAATCCATCGGCAGTGAGTTCTAGCACGTCGAGAATACGTTGCGTGGTGAGCAGCCGGGGAACTTCCGCGTAGCCCACATGCACCGTCACGAACGTGCAGGTGATCTCCTCCGAATACTGCATCATGCACGAGCGCGCGGCGTGCGTGCGTGCGGCGAGGATTTCCGTGTGGCCGGGGAAGCGATGGCCGGCGGCGTGCAACGCCTCCTTGTTCAGCGGCGCGGTCGTAATCGCGGCGACTTCGCCCGCCAGTGCGGCGTCAATCGCAGCGGTGAAGAAGGTGTAGGCCGCCTGCCCCGTGTGCGCGCGGACGACTCCAGGCTGAAACGTGTCCGCCGCGACGCACTGGAAGTCCAGCACCGCCGCTTCCGTCAGAGAGTTGTGCGCGATCGCCCAATCAGCGCGCGACAAAACGCGGCGCGGAGCAGGCAGGCCAGTCTGCCGGGCGCATCGCGCGAGCACTGCTGCGTCGCCGAAAACAATCGGCAGGCAGAGCCTCGCCAGTTCCGCGTCGGCGAGCAGGCGCAGGCAGATCTCCGGGCCGACCCCGGCAGGGTCGCCCATCGTGACTGCGATGCGCGGCAGGCTCATGGCCGGCAACTCTGCACCGCCTGCACCAAACCCGAGATGGTGTGCTGCTTCGCCTCGACCGTCGGCTTCAGGCCGAGCGCGACGAGCGCCTTGGTCGTTTCAGGGCCGATGCTCGCGGTCTTGAGCGCAGGAAATTTCTTCAGCAGCTCCGGCAGACTGAACCGCGCGTGAAAATTCTCCACTGCCGAGCTGCTCGCGAAGGTCAGCCAGTCCGCGCCGTCCTCCAGCAGACGCGCCGCCGCGCCGGTCACGTCGTCGGTCTCGGGCACGGTTTGATACACGGGCACGTCGTCCACGATCGCGCCTTGCTCTTCGAGGAGTTTGGGCAGTTCGAGATTCGCCACCTCGGCGCGAAGTAGGAGCACGCGGAGATTTTCCAAGTCGTCCTTCGCGGCTATGGCCTTGCTGATGTCTTTGGCCACGTATTTGTCAGGCATCGCGTCCACGGAGATGTGCAGCTCCGCAAGCTTCGCTGCCGTGGCGGGGCCGACCGCCGCGATGCGCACGCAGCCGAGGCTGCGGATGTCATCGAAGGCCTTGAAGAAGTAGTCGAAGAAGCTCGTGACGCCGTTCGGGCTGGTGAAGACAAGCCACTGGTAACTGCCCAGCCCACCCATCATTTCGGCGACAAGTGCCTGACTCTTGGGTGCGACGATCTTGATGGTGGGAATCTCCAGCACGTCCGCGCCGAGTTCGGCAAGCTGATTGGCGAGTTCGCTCGCCTGCTCGCGGGTGCGCGTGACAACGATGCGCTGGCCGAAGAGCGGACGCCGCTCAAACCAGTTCAATTTCCCGCGCAGTTTCACCACGCCGCCGATGACGGTCACGGCGGGCGCGGTGAACTTCGCGTTCTCCACCACCGCCGCGATGTTCGCGAGCGTGCCCTCGACGCTCTGCTGCCGACCGGTCGTGCCCCAGCGCACCAGCGCGACGGGCGTTTCCGCCGCCATGCCGTGCGCGACGAGCTGCTCCGCGATGCGCCGGATGCGCTCGACGCCCATGAGCACGACCTTCGTGCCGCTGCTCTTCGCGAGCTGCGCCCAATCAATGCTGCTCTCGTCCTTCGTCGGGTCTTCGTGCCCGGTGAGCACGGTGAAGCTGGAGCAATGATCGCGATGCGTCACGGGAATGCCCGCGTAGTTCGGGCCCGCGAAGAACGAGGAGACGCCCGGCACGACCTCGAACGGCACTTTCGCCGCCGCGAGTTCCTCGGCCTCCTCGCCGCCGCGCCCGAAGATGTAGGGATCGCCGCCCTTGAGGCGCACGACGCACTTGCCCGCCTTCGCCTTCGTGACGAGCAACGCGTTCAGCTCCTCCTGCGGGATGGCGTGAGCCGCCGCGCGCTTGCCGCCGTAGATGAACTCGGCGGACTTGGGCGCGAGCCGCAAGAGATCGGGATTGACCAGCGCGTCATAGACCACCACGTCCGCGCGCGCGAGCAGCTCCGCCCCGCGCCGCGTGAGCAAGCCCGCGTCGCCCGGCCCCGCGCCCACCAAGTAAACTGTGCCCTTCGGCTTCGTCATGTGCGCGGGACTGTAAACAAAGCGGGTCAAGCTTCCAGCCTGACTTCACTTGATGCCGTGGCTGACGCGGGGGCCGATGGTGTGGCCGCCGTCCACGACCATCGTGTGGCCGGTGACGAGGTCGGTGGAGATGAGCGCGAGGATGGCGTCCGCGATGTCCTCGGGCTGGCAGACCTTGCCGAGGACGGCGTGGTTGGCCTTGGCTTGCTTCGCGGAAGCAAAGTCGTCGCCCAAACCTTTGCGCAGCCATTCGCCGTCAATGAAGCCGGGCGCGACGGCGTTGACGCGGATGCCCGGGCCGAGCGTGCGCGCGAGGGCGAGGGTGAGGTTGATGACCGCCGCCTTCGACGCGCAGTAGGGGATGCTGCTGCCGGAGCCGACGATGCCCGCGACGCTGGCGACGTTGATGATGACGCCGTCGCCGTGCTTCTCCAAGTGCGGGCGCGCGGCGCGGGCGCATTGGAAAGGCCCCTTCAAGTTCACACCGAGGATGCGCGTCCAGTCGTCGTCGGTGACGGCGTCGAGGTCGGGGAAGTTGATGAAGCGCGTGGTGCCGGCGTTGTTGACGAGCACGTCGAGCCGGCCGAACTCGCGCACGGCCGCGTCCATCATCGCGCGGCAGACGGCGTCGTCGGCGACGCTGCCGGCGAAGCAGACGGCCTTGCCGCCGAGCGCGCGGACCTCGGCGGCGGTGCGCCCGGCCTCGTCGCGCGAGGTGCTGTAGTTGACGAGCACGCGGCAGCCACGTCGCGCGAGCGCGAGCGCGGTGGCGCGGCCCACGCCGCGCGAGGAACCGGTGACGACGGCGGCTTTGCCAGAGAGATCCATGCGCGGAGGATGCGGGCAGGACGCGGCGTTGAGAAGGGTTGAATTTTTCCACGGGCGGTTCACTCTCGCGCGCAAATGGACGACCTCAACCAACTCGACGAAATCATGGCGTGCCGCCTCGACGACGGGCGCAAGGCCGTGTCCCCCTGCACCATCGTCATCTTCGGCGCGAGCGGCGACCTCACCATCCGCAAGCTCATCCCCGCGCTCTACCATCTCTTTGCGGAGAAGGCGCTGCCGAATCCCGTGCGCATCGTGGGCTTCGCGCGGCGCGAAAAAGGCGACGCGGCGTGGCGCGACGAGCTGAAAGCGGGCGTGGAGGAGTTCAGCCGCACGAAGAAGGTGGACGAGGCGGTGTGGACGGAGTTCGCGGCGAACGTCTCCTACTGCCAGGGCGACCTGACGGACCCGGCGGCTTACACGCGGCTGGCGGAAAAGCTCGCATCGTTCGGCGTGCCGGAGCTGAAGAAGAACCTGCTGTTCTATCTAGCGATTTCGCCGAGCCAGTTCGGCGCGGTGGTCGAGCAGCTCTGCGGAGCGAACTTGCTCAAGCGCGACGAGACGCCGGGCGAATGGCAGCGCGTCGTGGTGGAGAAGCCTTTTGGCACCGACCTGCCCAGCGCGCTGAAGCTGAACAACGAGCTGACGCGGTTCGCGCACGAGCAGCAGATTTTCCGCATTGACCACTACCTCGGCAAGGAGACGGTGCAGAACATTTTGATGTTCCGCTTCTCGAACGCGATCTTCGAGCAGCTCTGGAACCGCACCTCGGTGGACCACGTGCAGATCACCGTGTCCGAGAAGGTCGGCGTGGGCGGACGCGGCGGTTATTATGAGGAGTCTGGCGCGATGCGCGACATGGTGCAGAACCATTTGCTGCAGGTGCTCTCGCTCATCGCGATGGAGCCGCCGGTGTCGCTCGAAGCCGAGGCCGTGCGCGATGAGAAGGTGAAGCTGCTCAAGTCCATCCGCCCCGTGCGCGACGTGGGCAAGCAGGTCGTGCGCGGGCAATACTTCGCCGGGATGGTGGACGGCAAGCTGCGCAACGGCTACCGGCAGGAGGAGAAGGTGAAGACGGACTCCAACGTCGAGACCTACCTCGCGCTGAAGCTGTTCATAGACAACTGGCGCTGGAGCGGCGTGCCGTTCTTCCTGCGCACCGGCAAGTCCATGCCGCTCTCGGCGAGCGAGGTGCGCATCCAGTTCCGCCCGACGCCGAACGTGCTCTTCGCCGCGAAGTGCGGGATGAAACTTGATCCGAATGCGATCACGCTGCGCCTCCAGCCCAACGAAGGCATCACGCTGCGCTTCAACGGCAAGGTGCCCGGCGCGAGTTTGCAAGTGCGCCCGGTGCGGATGCATTTCAGCTACGACTCGGAGTTCGGTGCCTACACGCCGGAGGCTTACGAGCGGCTGCTGCTTGAAGCGGTCGCCGGCGATGCGACGCTCTTCATCCGCCGCGACGAAGTCGAGACGGCGTGGGGCATCGTGGACCCGATCCGCACGGGCTGGGCGGGCAAGCCACTGACGAACCGCGAGTTTTACTCCGCCGGCACCTGGGGACCGGTCGCGTCCGAGGATCTGCTCGCGCAGAGCGGCCACGTGTGGCGCGACCCGCAGCCGGCGAAGTGACCGTGAAGACCTGGAAGCTGGAGCCGGCAGCCAGCCCGGCCGAGGTAGCGCGGGAATGCGCGACGGAGTTTCTCGCATGGGCCTCTGTTTCTTCGACGACGAAATGTGTCGCGCTGTCTGGCGGCCGCATCGCGAAGGATTTCTTCAGCGCAGTAGCATACGAAGCGAAGGGACGCGGACAGCCGCTGGCGCACGTCCATTTCTTCTGGGGTGACGAACGGTGCGTGCCGCCGACCGACGAGGAGAGCAATTATCGCAGCGCGGCGGAACTCTTGTTCATGCCGCTGGGATTGCCGACGCGCAACATCCACCGGATTCGCGGCGAGGAAGAACCTGACCGCGCCGCGCACGAATCGGAGGCAGAGTTGCGCCGGTTCGCGCCGGCCAACGCCGCCGGCCAGCCGGTGCTCGACTTGGTTCTGCTCGGCATGGGTGAGGACGGCCACATCGCCTCGCTGTTTCCGGGCGAGCCGGAGGACGTGATTAACTCCCCCGCCGTCCATCGCGCCGTGACCGCGAGCAAGCCGCCGCCACGCCGCATCACGCTGGGTTACGCGGCGATTGCCGCCGCGCGCGAGGTTTGGGTGCTGGCCTCCGGCGCAGGCAAGGAGGAAGCGTTGCGGGATTCACTTTCGCCGGCCGGGGAGACGCCACTGGCGCGAGTGTTGCGCGAGCGGAAACAGACGAGGATTTTCACCGACCTGCGAGCCTGAGCGATCAGCCCTTGAACTCCGGGTGGATCGATCCGGGGCGCACGCCCCGGCTCGCGGAGATGAAACCCAACGTCAGCGCGCATGGCTGGCCGCCACGCAGCGAAAACACGATCACGCGCTCCAAGGTCAGTCCAGATTTGGGTTCCGAGCAGACCTTCACCATCTCCTCGAGTGTCTGGAACGGGAAGTTGATCTCCGCATATTCGAGGACATCCGTGCGGATGAACACCGCCTGGCCGATGGCGTTCTCAGGGAGATTCATTGAATTGGCCGCACCATACCCATCGAGCGGCGCGTGGCAAGCGGGAACTGCGCCGGTCAAGGCAGCAGCACGATCCGATAGAAGCGCAGCCCGATGCCGGTGCCCCCGCTGTCCGTGAACGTGGCGGTTCCCCCGGACACCGTGTTCGTGACGACGGGTGTCCAGATGATGAGATTGGTGGAGGACTCGAGCCGGTAGGCGCGGCCATTGTCACCCGTCGTGGTCAACTGGAAAAGACCGCCCAATTGAAACGTGGGGCCGCTCACCGTGAAGGGATTGAACACCGTCAGCAGCGCATTGGTGCTGGTGATGGGTCCCAGCGGCGAACCGACCACACAGGCGTAGTTGCCGGAGTTGGTGAGCTGCAAATTGGTGTAGGAGAGCGACGTGTTGGTCGCCCCGGCCAGCGTCGCGCCGTTAAACGTCCACTGAAAGGTGAACGGCCCCGTGAATGTCCCCAACCCCACCGCGCCGGCAGTCAAGGTCGCGTTGTTGCCGACCAGCACGGACTGGCTCAACGGCTGCGGGCTGATGCTGAAAGGCGGCAGCACGGTGAGCGTGGCGTTGGAGCTGAAGACCGAGGCCAGCGCGTTGGCGACCAGCACGTCGTAGCTGCCGGCCTGGTTGGTCTTCGCGCTGGTGATGGTGTAACCGGCATTGACGGCCCCGTTGATGGGCGCGCCGTTCAGCCGCCACTGATAGGTGAACGGCCCGGTGCCGCTGGCGGCCACGGTGAACGTCACGTTTGAACCGATGGTCACCGACTGGCTCTGCGGATGCGTGCTCACGACCGGAGGGGCGTTGACGAAGAGCGCGGCGTCCGCGCTGATGTTCGTCCCGACCGGATTGATCACGCGCAGGGAATACAGGCCAGCGTTGGTGGTCTGCACGTTGGTCAGTGTGAGCACCGAGCCGACGGCCCCGAAGATGTCAGTTCCATTCAGCCGCCATTGGAAGCCCACCGGTTGGGTGGCATTGTTGGTGATGCCCACGACAAACGTGACCGTGGAACCCTGCGTCGCCGTGCGGCTCTTGGGCTGCGACGTGATGGTGGGCGGGTTCAAGATGCCACCGCTTTCGAAAACCTGGCTGCTCGCGGCGGGCACCAGCCACGCGCCACGACCGAGCGTGCCGGCCACGAGCACGTCGTCGGTCTGGTTGTATTCGAGATCAAAGACCGGCGCATTGGGAAGGTTCGTGCCCGCCTTGAACCAGTTGGTGTAAGCCGGGCCGCTGGCGACATAGACGCCAAGGTCAGTGCCCACGACGATGTGCGAGGTCAGGTTGTTTGGGCCGTGCCGGATGCAACGGAGCTGGCCGACACCGGTGAGATTGGCCGTGATGTTCGACCACGAGCCGCCGGCATTGGTGCTTTGGAAAACGCTGCTGCCGTTGATCACGAAGACATTGAACCAGTTCGTCGGTTCAAAGGTGACATCCAGCGGGGACGCGGCCGGAAACGGCGTCGGTGTGCGCAGGAGCGCGCCGCCCGCGTTTGTGCGGACGAAAACGCCGTTGAAGGCGGCCACATACAGCACGTCGGGATTCGGCACGCCACCTGCCGAGCCGCCGTAGGCCAGGCAGCTGCCGGACAATTGGGTTCCACCGGAGACGCCGGGGCCGATCTCGGTGAGCGTGTCGCCCTGGTCGAAGGACTCATAAACGGAATTCGCGGCGGCGATGACGAGGCGCGTGGGCGTCAGCGCATTGAGGCGTATCGGCGTGACGAACTGCGGGACGAGGAACGAACCGCCACCGATCACATTCAGACCGACAGGCACGCTCCTGACGGCGACGCCGCTGGAGTTGTAGGTGGTTCGCGTAAAGCCACCCAAGTCTTCAGAGCTGTAATAAACGACGGAGAAACCCGGAAAGCTGGTGTTGTCCACCGCCACGTCAGCACCGTCGCCGCCAGAAAGATCAGACCAAACCGAACTGTTGGGTGCCGTCTGGCGCGGCGAGCCGTTGTCCTGCGCACCAGCAACCAACACATGGTTGACACTGTCGTAGGCAATGTCGTGAAACTCGCCCACCTGCAGCGTGCCGTTAATGGAGAACCAGTCGCCGGTATTAGTGGTCGGTGCAGTGCGGCGGTAAACGCCGCCGTCGTCCACCTCGATGATGTTCCCCGCGGCGTCGAACACGATGCCGCGCGAGTCCGGGTGCGGTGCGGTGTTGTTCGCCGTCCCGCCGCCCGCCGCACCGAGCGAACTCGAATGCGTCAGATGCACCCACTGACTGCCCGTGGGCTGCGAGGCATCGCCCCGAAACAAGCGCCCGGAAAAACTATTAGCACCGATTGAATTCGGGAATCCACCTGCGTCGTTCAAGCCCGCCGGTTGCCGGTCGCCCGAGATATACACAAGGTTCGTGTTGTTCGGATCGGCCACCAACCCGAAATGAATGCTTCCCTGCTGGCCGGGATGAATGCCCATCGCGCCGCTGCCGGTCGAGTTGGTCTCCTGTGTCGTCGGAATATCCATCGCTGTCCAAGTGACGCCAGCGTCGCCGGAACGGAATACTCCTCCGAGCACGCCATTGGTGACAATGCCGACGTAGAGCGCGCCGGCCGCCGCGCTGATCTTGATGTTGTCGGTGCTGTTGTTGATCAGCGCGTCCATGGCCGCATCGCTGATCTTGGACCATGTGGCACCCGTGTCGGAGGACGTGTAGATGCCGTTGGTGCCTCCTGCGGGCGTGCCGTAGATGCCCGTGTAAAGGACGCCGAGGTTGGGGGGACTTCCGGCTAGTGTGCGCGCGATGCCGGCAGGCAGGCCACTCGGCCCTGAGCCAGTGCCGGCGGAAATACGAACAAAGGTCGCGCCCGCATCGGTGCTGCGGAAGATGCCCCGGCCGGCACCGCCGTCCGCAGACACCACGATGATGTTGCCACGGGGGGCCACGCCGCTGATGTTGACTCCGTTGAGCGTGCCGCCACCGCTAAGTGATGTCCATGTATTGCCGCCGTCCACCGTGCGCAAGATGCCGGTCAACGCACCGCCCTCGTTGGCGAGGCTGCTGTAACGGCCCACTCCGGCCACGAGCGAGTTAACCGTTGCATCGGTCGGGTCGAACTCGATGGCGCTGATCGAAAGCGAACCCTGAAAGTCGGTGAGCGGCGTCCAAGTCGGACTGGCGGAAGCGGCGTTGGTCGTGCGCCAGATGCCGCCGTTGACCCCGCCGAGGAAGAGGGTGTTGGGGCTGAATGGATGCGCTGCGACGGCCTGAACGCAGCCGTCGGCTTCGCCGTTGAGGACTGCCACATTGAAAATGTTGCGCGTCGGCGCGGGGCCTTGCGCCGTCCAGATGCTCCCACCCTGCGGCGCTGGTGCGGCCAGCGCATTGAAGCCGATCATCGCAAGCGCGCAGACGAGCGGCCCGAAAGCCTCCCCCCGCCCGCAGGCGCTCCCACAGAAAACGAATCGGTGCATTCGGGGCGATGCTACGGGAAGCGCGGCCGGCTTTGCAAGCTGAGGAAAGACCTTAGTCCGGCCGCCAGCCCTTTGGCGGGCCTACTCGCTGTTCGGGTAGGAACCAAGGACTTTCACGAAGCTGCATTGGGCGGCGAGCTGGGTGATGGCTTTCGCCACCTTGCCCTCACTGGAGTGACCATCGCAGTCCACAAAGAAGAAATACTCCCAGACGCGGCGCTTGCTGGGGCGGCTCTCAATCTTCGTCATGTTGAGCCGATACTTGCGGAAGGGCGCGAGCGCGCGGTGCAGCGCGCCGACCTCGTCCGCGATGCTGAACATGAGGCTGGTGCGGTCGTGGCCGGTGGGTGGGCTGCACTTGCGGCCCAGCACGAGGAAGCGCGTGGCGTTGGCGGCGTTGTCCTGGATGTCATGTTCCAGCACGGGCACGCCGTATTTCTCGGCGGCGAGCAGGCCGGCGATGGCGGCGGAATGGCGGTCCTGCGCGGCGAGTTCGGCACTGCGGGCATTTGAGGAGGTCTCGATGATTTCAGCGCCAGCCAAGTTCTTGTGGACCCACGCGCGGCATTGCGCGAGCGACTGGGGATGAACATAGAGCTTCGTGATGTGCTCATGTCCGCCCTTGCTCACGAGGCAGTGCGAGATGGGCAGGACGATTTGGGAAACAATCTTGAGGTCGCTGTCCACGAACATGTCGAGCGTGTGCGTGACGACGCCCTCGGTGGAATTCTCGACCGGCACGACGCCGTAGTCGGCGCGGCCTTTGGCGACCTCGTTGAACACGTCGGCGATGGTCTTCTGCGCCGCGTAACGCAGGCTGGAGCCGAAGCGCTGGATGGCGGCCTGATGCGTGAAGGTCGCCTCCGGCCCGAGGTAGGCGATGGTCATGGACTTCTCCAACGCGAGCGCGCTGGACATGATTTCGCGGTAGATGGCGCGGAGCGAAGCGTCGGTGATGGGGCCGGTGTTCTTTTTGGCAATCCGATGAAAGACTTGGCGCTCACGGGATGGGACGTAGATCTCCTCGCCGTTCCCGCGCTTGATTTCACCGATGCTGAGGACGTGTTTCGTGCGCTCGTTCAGCAGCGCGACGAGCTTGGCGTCGAGCGCGTCAATGGCCTTGCGGTGCTCAGGGATTGTCATGGGCGGAATGCTCAAGCTCTTGCCGGCGGTTCGCCCGATGAAGTTGCGCGGGATTCGGGCGCAGGCGCTTCCGCCGGAGCTGTCCCGCGGCCTGTCACTTCCTGCAATGACAGTTGCTCCGGCGGGACGGTGGCGAGACCCGGTTCGGCGGTGAGCAGTGCTTCAGGTTTCTTGACCGGAATCTTGCGCAACTCATCGGCGGCGGGGAGGTCTTCGAGACCGCGCAGGCCGAAGTATTCGAGAAACACAGGAGTCGTGTTGTAAAGCGCGGGCCGGCCCACGACTTCGGCGCGGCCAGTCTGCTCCACGAGGCCACGCTCCAAGAGGGTTTGCATCACGCCATCCACGGCCACGCCGCGAATTTGCTCGATCTCCGCGCGCGTGAGCGGTTGGCGGTAGGCAATGATGGCGAGCGTCTCCAGTGCGGGCTGCGAGAGGCGGCCCGGACGGTTCTTCTCGCCGACGAGCGTCTTGATCCACGGCGCGAATTCCGGCTGGCTGACGAACTGCCACGCACCTGCGACACACACCAGACGGAAGGTCCGCGCGGCGGACTCGTGCTCCTGCGCGAGCGCTTCGAGCACGGCGGTGAGTTCTTCGTCCTTTACCTTCTTGAACGACTTGGCGAGCGGCTCCTCGGAGTTCTCGGCGGTCAGCGTGAGCACGTCGCGAAGTTCTTTCGGACTCAGCGGCTTCTGGGAGTTGAAGAGGACGGCCTCGATGATGGCTTTGAGTTCCATGCTAGTTCATCCGCAAGTTCAGTTCAGCGACGGGAGCGGGAGCAGTTTCGGCAGCGGGTTCCGCCGGCTGCGCGATGGGCTGCGGCGGGGCCTTGGTGATTTCAATTTCCGCAAACGCCTCAGTCTGGGCGATATGGATCTGCTTGAGGCGGATCAACTCCAGCATCGCGAGGAAGGTCACGACGACCTCGGTGCGGCTCGTCGCGGCGGCGAACAGCTCGGAGAACTTCACGGCGGGTCGCTCGCGGATGAGATTCACGATGGACTCGATCTTCTCGCTGACGGTCCACCTGTCCTCGAAGACATCTCGCGAGTCGTCAGTGGCGAAACGCTTGAGGATGACGTTGACCGCATTGACAAGGTCGAAGATGGAAAGCTCAACGCGCTGGGCCGGCGCCTCGAACGCCAGTTTCGGAGCGGTGCGGCGGTAGATGTTCTCCTGCGCGGCCTCCATTTCCTGCAACCGTCCGGCGGCGTCCTTGAACTTCTTGTATTCGACGAGCTGGCGGATGAGTTCCCAGCGCGGGTCTTCGCCTTCATCCTCGCCCTCGACGGCGACCTGCAAATCCTTCGGCAGCAGCTCACGGCTCTTGATATACATGAGCGTGGAAGCCATCACGAGAAACTCGCCCGCGAGGTCGAGGTCGAGCTGCCGCATGAGGTCCACGTAGGCGATGAACTCGGTGGCGAGCTTGGTGAGATTGACCTCGTAGATGTCCACCTCCTCCTTCTTGACGAGGTAGAGGAGCAGGTCCAGCGGCCCCTCGAAGATCTCAAATTGAACTTTGAATTCGGACATCAGTGGCCCGCGCAATCACTCGCGGGTCGGCGGACTGTAAAGGGAGGCCGCGCGCTTTGGCAACGCTTTCGCGGCCGACTCGTGACACTACTGCTGTGGCCCGGCCGGCTCGCGGAAGAGCGACTTGTCGCCCAGCCGGCGGAAGACTTGCGCGTCCGCCTCGAAGTCGGCGGGGCTGACACCCAGACCGTCGTGCAACTGCTGCAAATAGGCAGCCACCTCCGGCGACGGCTCGCCGTCCAGATAGGCTTCGTGCAGGACATTCGCGAGCACGCACCGCCGCTGCGCGGGCTGGAGCATCTCACTGAGCACAGTCACGAGGCCGTCAGTTCCCAACTGCTCGACGTAGGTCTGGCCCGCGTTGATCGCATCGGTGGACTGGATGCGGCGCTCCAAGGCCTTGACGCGCCGCTCGGCGGTCTCAGGGTGGTGTTGAATCACGCCGAGCAGCCCGGCACAGAGCAGGTTCACCGACGTCCAGTCCGGGCCGGAAGATGTTTCATTCACCAACGCGCCGAGCGATGCAGCCGCGAGAATGCTGTCGTAGCAGCGCTGGTAACGCTCCTCGGTCATGCCCGTCGCCTGCCGCCATTCCTCGAGCATGGTGATCTCCTCGCGGGCCAGCTTGTTGTCGGAAAAGCCCAGCTCGAGGAGGTTCACGATGACGCCCTCCTTCTTCGCGGACGTGAGTAGGCCCTTCGCCTCGTCGAGCAGCCTGGCGAAGCCGTGCTTCACCACCCACGAACCACCGCGTCGGAATGAATTCTGGTTTCCGAATTGCGCCACCACCCAATCCACTTCCTCCTTTGCCGACACACCATCAGCCTGCACGAACGCATACACGGCAGCGGCGCAAACCAGGTGCGGCGTCAGCGACGTCGGCGGCCGAATCGTGTTCACCGAGTCCATGCTGGGCTGCAACGCGACGAGCTTTTGCAAGGTCATGTCCTCTGTCGCCGGGAGGCGCAGCACAAATTCGGCCTCGGGGAAACGCGCTTTGAAGAGCAAGTGTTCCCCCTCCGACCCTGCCTCCAGCGAGGTGGCCTCGGAGAGCTTGTAATCATGCCGCATGAATTCGCCGCCCGCCGGCTTGGAGAAGCAGGCGAGCACCGCGCCGTCGCACGCCAGCCAGGTCAGGCCGTCCTCGCCCGTGATGTCGCAGATGGCGCGCAGGACGATCTGTGGCTCGCGCTTGAACTCAGCGACGAATTCCTTATGCAACTGTGTCGGCAGACCCATAAAAAGGCGCGAAGCATAACCACAGGCCCAGCGGAAATGCACATGGAAAAGCGTGACGATGACTGGCAGCGACCGGGACAACCGTCACCGCTCCAGTTCGTATTTCCGCAGCCCGCTCAACTGAGCCAGCACGCGCAGCGCGAAGAGCGGATTGTTCTTCAAGTAACGCGGCCCGAGCCGGCGCGGCTCCTGGCACAGCCGGTAAAACCATTCCAATCCGCTGCGTTGCATCCACTGCGGTGCCTGCGCTTTCGTGCCCGCGAGCATGTCGAACGCCGCACCGACGCCGATCATGAGCGTCGTGTCGAGGCACGCGAGATTCTCCGCCATGAAGCGCTCCTGCTTCGGCGTGCTGAGACCGACCCAAAATATGTCCGGCTTCGCGGCGGCGACCTGCGCGGTGAGCGCGGCCTGCTCCGCCTCAGTCAGCGGGCGGAACGGTGGCTCGTAGGTGCCAGTGACTTGCAGGCCGGGAAACTTTGCCGCAAGCACCGTGCGCAACCGCTCCGCTGTGCCGTTCGCTCCACCGTAGAAGAAGTGCCGCCAACCACGCGCCACGGACTCGCGCATCACCAGCGTCATCAAGTCCGGCCCATAGACGCGACGCATCTCGCGATGGCCCGCCAGCCGCCCGAGCCAGACCATCGGCATCCCGTCCGGCGTGTTGAGGAAGGCGCGGTTCAGGATGCGGCGAAACCCCGAATCGTCCTGCGCCTCGCTCACGCCGTGGACGCCCGTGACGCACACGTAGCCCTTGCGCCGCTCCGCCACCGCGCGCGACACCACCGTAAGCGCTTCTGTCAGATTCAACACGCTGACGCCAACGCCGAGGACATTCAGGCGCGGACCAGATTCAAAACGTGACTCGTTCAAGCAAGGGGCTACCAACAGAACCCTTCATACTTCGCCGGCAGTTCCTTCAAGTCCGTCCAGCCGTTCACGTCGAGGACGTGATGGTTCGCGTTCACAAGCTTCTTCAATTCGGCCAGCGGCGCACATTTCTGCGCCGCGACGATGAGGCCGCGCAGGCCGATGGCCGTGGCGAGGTCGGTGTGCAGCAGGTTCGCGAGGTGCGGCATCGTGGTGTCAATGACGCGCTTGTTCGCGCCGACGAGCGCCGCGAGGTTCAACGCAGGATCGTAGATGCGCAGCTTGTAGCCGCGACCGAGGAGCGCCTGCGCCACGTCCACCATCGGGCTTTCGCGCAGGTCGTCGGTGTTGGACTTGAACGAGAGGCCGAGGATGACGACTTCGCGGTGCTCAGTCTCGGTGATGAGATGCAGCAGGCTGCTGAGGTGACGCTCGTTGCTGGTGAGCAGATTTTCCAGCAACGGCAGGCTCAGGCCGTTTGTGCGCGCAAGGTTGGTGAGCGCGCGCACGTCCTTGGGCAGGCACGAGCCGCCGAACGGATTGCCCGGCTTCATGTAGTAACTCGAGATGTTCAGCCGCGTGTCCTGGCACAGCAGCGACATCACGGCGCGCGCGTCCACCTCGACGGATTTGCCAACGCGGCCGACCTCGTTCGCGAAGGTGATCTTCGCGGCGTGGAAGGCGTTGCACGCGTATTTGACCATCTCGGCAGTGGGCCAGTTGACGACGGCGGCCTTCTCGCCAAAGAGATTCTTCATCAAGTCCGCCGGCGGCGAGGAGCCATTGCGCGAACCGACGACCGCGAGCGAAGGCGTCTCAAAGTCCGCCACCGCCGTGCTCTCGCGCAGAAACTCCGGGTAGTAGAACACGCGCAGCGCGCCGGATTTCTCCAGATCGCCGAGCAACTCGCCCACGAGCTTCGCCGTGCTGCCGGGGAGCATCGTGCTGCGGAAGACGAGCGTGTGCGGCTTGTGCGATTTGCGGAGCACGTCGCCGATCTCGCGCGCGACGCCGCGCACGAAGTTCAAGTCCAGCCCGCCCGCCGCGTTGGAGGGAGTGCCAACGCACACGATGGACTGCTCAGTGTCCGCGATGGCGTCGGCGCAGTTCTGCGTGGCACGGAGGAGTCCTTTGGCCTTCGCGTCCTTGAGCAGTTCATCCAAGCCCGGCTCGACGATGGGCGGAATGCCCTTGTTGAAATCCTCGACCTTCGCCGGATGCACGTCCACGCCGACGATGGAATGTCCATGACTCGACAGACACCCGGCCGTCACCGCGCCCACGTAGCCCAAGCCGAAGATGCTGATTCTCATGCGTCGCGCGAGGCTAGGAAACGGGAGGCGAAAAGCAAGGCTCGTGGCGGACCTGCCCGGCATTGAACAGGGCAGGCCACGGTGCCACAAACCCTCCCTTGACGGCATGAGCCCACACTCCTGCGGCGCGACCACTCGTATGAAAACGAGCGCTTCTTCAGCCTTTACCCTGATCGAACTCCTCGTTGTCATCGCGATTATCGCCATCCTTGCCGGTATGCTCCTGCCTGCCTTGAGCAAGGCGCAGGACAAATCGCTTACGTCCAAGTGCCTGAACAACAAGAAGCAAATCGCGTTGGGCATGATCCTTTATGCGGGCGACCACGAAGAGCAACTCCCGCACTTTGGCTACGGCTTTTCCGCGAGTGGCGCGACCTCGCCAACCGACTGGTGGTGGCAGACCATCGGCCCTTATATCGGGGGGCAACACCAATGCCGCCGGGGCCGGCAGTAATTTTGGTGGTCGGCTGCTGACCTGCCCGAAGACCCAGCAGAACAACAACTACAGCGTGAACTACGGTCGCGTCTTCGCCTGCATGGGCAACGACCCGGGGCTTAACGGTTCGACGCGGCTGAACCTGATCGCGCCGCAGACCATGCTTGTGGCCGGCTCAACGAACTTGGTGTGGAGTCCCAACGTCTGGGTGTTCAACTTGGATCTCGATGGAGACGGCATCATGGACAGTAACTCCGGCATCAACCCAACGCCGCCTTACAACTACGTGGACAACGGCTTCGCCTGCTATCACAGCCGCAGCAATCCAAAGCTGGACAGTCCCAATGACAAGGCCACCTGCGGTTTCGCTGACGGTTCCGCGCGTGCGGTGTCACGCGTTGATTGGATCAAGAACGTTGACCGGCTATGGGGTCCGTAGCCGATCACGACGCCCCTATTGTCGTCTGTGAAAAACCCGTTGACCCGCGCGAAGGCGTTTCCCTAAGCTGCGCACGCAAAATCAATTCACCAGCAGTAAAACTATGAGCACATACGTCCCCATGATCAGTTCAGGCGTCGCCGGCCCGCTCGGCGCGCTTCACCTCCCCCGCCTTTGGCTGAAGGTTTCCCTCGAAGCCGGCGGCAAACTCGCCGCCGGTTATCCCGGCCTCGGCAAGGGTTATGACCAGATGACCTGCGACGCGCTCGGCCTTGACGCCGGTGCGGTCAAGGCGTTCATCAGCGCCAACAAGCCGACCTATCCCGCCTTCGAGGCGTGGGTGCGCAAGAACGGCAAGAAGCTCACCAAGGCTGACATCCATCGCCACAACCTCGCCATCCTCGGCTACTGCCACGACGACGGCACGCGCAAGGGCATCCTCAGCGCGAGCGGCCTGCCCGATGACGGCAGCGTGTTGCCCGGCGCGGTGGACCTGAACAACCTCGACGACTGGTTTGAGTTCCACGCGGCGGTCCTGAAGTAAGCCGCTGTCCAACTTGACCAAGCGCCAGCCGGTGAAAGGAAACTTCACCGGCTGGCTCGTTTGTGGTGCGGCCCCTCCTGTCCTGCTTCGAGGTGCGGGACAGGCGCGTCCCGCTCACGCCAGCAGCCCGCGCAGCACTTCGCCATGCACGTCCGTCAGGCGGAACTCGCGGCCTTGATACTTGAAGGTAAGCCGCTCGTGGTCGAGGCCGAGGAGGTGCAGCACGGTCGCGTTGAGGTCGTGGACGTGGACGGGATTTTCCACGGGGCTGAAGCCGAAATCGTCCGTGCGGCCGTAGGTAAGGCCGCCTTTCACGCCGCCGCCGGCGAGCCACATCGTGTAGGCGTCCTTGTGGTGGTCGCGGCCGGGGTTCGTGCTCTTGCCATCGCCGTCAATGCCCTGCCGCAACGGCGTGCGTCCGAACTCTGCGCCCCAAATCACGAGCGTGTCGTCGAGCATCCCGCGCGTCTTGAGGTCGGTGATGAGACCGGCCATGCCCTGGTCCACATCGCGGCATTTCGCGGGCAACCGCGTCGCGAGGCCGGAGTGATGGTCCCAGTCGGCGTCGTAAAGTTCCACCACGCGCACGCCGCGCTCGATGAGCCGGCGCGCGAGCAGGCAGTTGTTCGCGAACGCCGCCGTGCCCGACTTCGCGCCGTAGAGGTCGAGCACGGACTTCGACTCGCGCGAGATGTCCATCAGCTCCGGCACGCTCGTCTGCATCTTGAACGCCATCTCATATTGGCTGATGCGCGTGGCGATTTCCGGGTCGCCCACGTCGGCGAGCTGACGCTCGTTCAAATCTTTGACCGCATCGAACACGCGCCGCCGGTCGTCCTGCGACTGGCCCTTGGGATTACTGAGGAACAACACCGGGTCGCCACTGGAACGGAACTGGATGCCCTGATAGACGCTCGGCAAAAAGCCGTTCGCCCACAGCGTCGTGCCCGCGCCGCCAAGCGGGCCGGAGAGCAGCACCGTGTAGGCGGGCAGATCCTGGTTCTCCGTGCCGAGTCCGTAAGTCACCCACGAGCCGAAGCTCGGCCGCCCGCCGCGCCCGAAGCCGGTGTGCAAAAACATCTGCGCCGGCGCGTGATTGATCTCCTCCGTGTGCAGCGTCTTCACGATGGCGATGTCGTCCGCGACCTTCGCCAAGTGCGGCAGCGTCTCAGAAATTTCCTGCCCGCTGCGCCCGTGCTTGGTGAACTTAAACTTGCTGCCAGCGAGCTGCATCTTCCCGCCGATGAACGCGAAGCGCCGGCCCTTCAACAACGACTCCGGGCAGTCCTCGCCGTCGCGCTTCACCAACTCGGGCTTGTGGTCGAACATATCGAGCTGCGACGGCGCGCCAATCATGTGCAGGAAAATCACCCGCTTCGCGCGCGGCGCGAACATCGGCTGCCGCGACGCGAGCGGATTCGCCGGCGCGGCGAGAAGCGAACCGCGCAGTAGCGACGCGAGCGCCATCGAACCGAGGCTGAAGCCGCTCCGGCGGAAGAATTGCCGACGTGAGTGTGGGGCGACATAGTTGGTCATGTTGGAATCCTCCCAATAAACGCTTGAAAATCTTCCGGCAATGAGCGATGGAAAAGGCGCGACCAAGACAGCCGCAAGTGTGCGACTGGCGGAGCGAAAGCTTCCTTGGCCGCCTTTTTTATTCCGGCCATATCTTTACTCCGTAGCCGGTCGTCCTGCCTTTCCACCGCCAGAAGCGCGGCTTCAAGGCCTCATACTCATCCCCGCCATTCGCCCGGGCTGCGTGCTGGTAAAACACGTTGGCTGCAAAATCCGCCACCTGCAGCAGATTTGACGTGTGTGATTTGGCAAAGAAAGCGCCTTCAACTATGTGCGAATGCTGGAAGTTTTGCCCTTGATCCAGCAGATAGGACTGAAAGTGCCGCAGGTTGTCATCCTTTGATTCTTCAACCGGATCCAGAATGACAATCCACGCCTTGTCCGATTGCTGGTTGAGGAAGTGGTTGTAACGCTCCAACAGCAACTCAAGCGAGCGGACTTCAGGGCGCATGATTCGCTCGCGTCCGAGAGTATTCACCTTCTTTTTGTCAATCGCCACGCCCACAAGGGTGATCTCCCGGCTGTAGCCGATCAGTTTTGCCAGGTCACTCCGAAACAACAGCCGCCGTGATTCCTCCCAGCCAATGAAAACCCCTTTGCCAGTGCGGAGATGAGAGCCTTTGATTTCGGCATCCCAAAGCAATCCCCGCGTTTGTTTGAAATTCAAGAGGCGCCGGTGCCAAGCCTTCCACCGCCAGCCATGAATAATCACGCCGACACGAACAAAGTGGCTGCTGCCCTTCCAGGCTGGCCAATTGCCATCCGGCGGATAACCGGGGTCACCAGACTCATCAACAAACATCAGGTGCATGGCAGCAGCGTTATCCCTTTGTGATTGTTTCGTCCAGGTTCAGCAGCGCCGCCGCCACCGCATACCACGCGGTGAATTCCTCGGCGGTGACGCCCGTGGGCAGCGCGAAGTTGGCGATGAACTCCTTCGCTGCCTTCGCGTCCTTCGCGCGCGACACCTCCAGGAGTTGCGTGAGCGTGGCAAGTTCTCCAGCGCGCGGGGCGCGGGCCATCGCGAGCCGGAAGGCATGGGCGATGCGCTCGTCGGTGTTGGCCGTGGGCTTCTCCGTCAGCACGCGCTTGGCGAAGGCCATTGCGGCTTCGACATAGACCGGGTCGTTCATCAGCGTGAGGGCTTGCAGCGGCGTGTTCGAGCGCGGGCGCTTCACGCGGCAGGCGAGACGGCTGTTGGCGTCGAAGTTCACAAAGCTCGGATACGGCGCGCCGCGTTTCCACACGACGTAGAGGCCGCGACGGTATTTTTCCTCGCCGGGGCTGACTTCGTAGTCGTAACGCTGGCCGCCAACTTTCACCCACAGGCCGTCAGGCTGATACGGTTTGATGGGCGCGCCGCCCTGCTTGAAGCTCAACAGACCGGAAATCGCGAGCGCGTTGTCGCGAATCATCTCCGCTTCGAGCCGATGCCGAGGGCCACGCGCGTAGAGGAGATTCTGGTCATCGCGCGCGAACGACTCCGGCGTGACGCGCGACGACTGCCGGTAGGTCGCGCTCATCACGATGGTCTTGAGCGTCTTCTTCATCGACCAGCCGTTGTCCATGAACTCGCACGCAAGCCAGTCGAGCAACTCGGGGTGGGTCGGCAACTCGCCCTTGATGCCGAAATCCTCCGGCGTGGTGACGAGGCCGTGACCGAACAATTCCGCCCACCAACGGTTCACCACGACCCGTGCGACGAGCGGGTTCTCGCGGCTCACGAGCCACTGCGCGAGGTCCAGGCGATTGGGGAGCGCACGCGTCTCGCGTGCCGCCTCGGACGTCTCGCCCGACGCGCGTTCAGGACTCAAATTGATGGACGAAGATTTCGGCGGAACGCCGAAGTCAGCACGCGTGACGCGTGCGCTCCCCAAAGAATGCAGCACCGCCGGTGTGTGCGGCTCGACCTTCTCGCCGGGCGTGCGGAAATCGCCGCGTTGGAAAACCGCGCTCATACGCGGCGAGTCCTCCTGCATGACCAGCGTGGTGCTTGGTTTGATTTTCAACAACTGCAAACCCAGCCGGCTCCTCTCCTTCTCCAGCCGCGCGAACTCGGGGTTCTCCTTCAATTGAAATTCCATCACGAATTTCTTCTGCTTCGCCGTTCGCCTGGCGACCGGAACCGCAAGCGCCTCGGTCAGTTCCACCGGCAGCGCCTTGCCACCGACGTTTCCCGTGATGGCGCACAAGCGGAGCCGGCCAATCGTCCGGCTCGCGCCGAAGCCTTGCTCCAGCTTGAACTTCAACACAGTGCCTTCGGCAAAGCCGACCGGCTCGGCGGTTTCCAGCACAGCCCAATGCGGTTCGTGAAACTTCGGATTGATGGCCCAGCCGCCCTTCGCGGTGTTGTCGGTGTTGAGCAAATTCGCCACCGGATAATTCGCCTGCGAGAACGACGCCTGTGCCGATGAAAATTTCACGGGCTTCGCCTGCTCTGGTTTGTTAGCCGGCGCAGCGGTGACGGTAAAGTTGTTCAGCACAAAGTTAGGTCGCTTCTCGTCACCGCGACCAGGGCCTTTGCCGGGCAGTGAATCATCCGTGAGCGTTTCGAGTTTGAAGCCACGAATGCCCGTGATCTTCGTGCGCACTTCGACGATGTAAGTATCCTTGTCAGGCGCAGGCTCGCCACTGATGAGCACGGATTTGTCGGTGAGGATTTCATGCGTCGCGCCGCCGGTGGACTCGAACTTCGCGATGTCGAGCGCATATTGTTTCGGCGCTTCGGCGACCTTTTTGCCAAGCGTCATTTCCCATTCGAGTTGACCCGCTGCGGCGGATTTTTCCAACACAGCAAGCTTCGCATTCACTTCGGCGATTTGCGTGTTCAGCTTCACGCGCTCGGCCTGCGTCGCTGCGTCAGCGAGATCTATCGTCGGGCCTTTGAACTGGATCGAGCCGGGCACCTTGGGGTTCGTGCGGTCGGCTTCGAGCGCGGTGTTGTTGAAGAAGGCGAAGAGGCCGTAGTAGTCGCGCTGGGTGAACGGATCATATTTGTGGTCATGACACTGGCAGCACTCCAGCGTGACGCCGAGCCAGGTCATGCCGAGCGTGTTCACGCGGTCGTGAATCTGGTTCACGCGCGTCTCCTCCGGGTCGGTGCCGGCCTCGACGTTTGTGGGCGCGCTGCGGTTGAAGCCGGTGGCAATCTTCTGCGACTCGGTGGCGTTCGGCAGCAAATCGCCCGCGAGCTGCTCGGTGGTGAACTGCGTGAATGGCATATCGGCATTCAGCGCGTTCACCACCCAGTCGCGATACGGCCAAAGGTCGCGAAAGTCGTCGCGTTGAAACCCGTGCGAGTCCGCGTAGCGCGCGTAGTCGAGCCACGGGCGTGCCCAGCGGACGCCGAACTGCGGCGAGGCGAGGAGCTCGTCCACAAGTTTCTCGACAGCCTGTTGAGGGTTGTGGGCGGCGCGCTGTGCGAAGGCTTCTGTTTGCGCAGGGGAGGGCGGCAATCCGATGAGATCGAGGCAGAGGCGTCGGGCAAGGATTTCAGACGGGGCTTCGGGAGAAGGCTTGAGACCTTCCTGCTGGAGGCGGGCGAGGACGAAGGCGTCAATGGGATTGCCGGCGGAGGATTGGCGATTGGCGATTGAAGGGACGGCGGGACGAACAGGTTTCACGTAGGCCCAGTGCTTCGTGGCTTGCAGGCTCTCCGGCCAGACCGCGCCCTGGTCCATCCAGGTCTTGATGAGGTCGGCCTGTGATTGGGAGAGCGGCTCGCCACGATTGGGCATAACATCGTCATGGCCCTTAGGCAATGTGATGCGGCGGACAAGCTCGCTCCGCGCGGAATTGCCGGGAACGATGATGCCGGGCTTCTGGAGGGCGGCGACGCGGGAGTCGAGACGAAGTTTGCCCTTCTTCTGCTTTGCATCGTGGCACTCGAAGCAGACACGTTGGAAGATGGGAAGAATTTCGCGCTCGAAGTCCACGGAACGCGCGCGGTCGGCGGCGGCGGCGCTCACCACAGCGATCAGTAAGAGCGCGCCGACGCGGGCCAGGAGGCCGGCGCTCTGCTGAATCAAAGACTTCGAGACGGGCATGGTGGTTTGTTGGACGTAGCAAAGGGGAGCGGAGTTGCACGAGATTTCCAAGCGCGGAGTGCGCTTCGGAAAGCACAAAGGCCGCCGATGACGGCGGCCTCCGGCGAATTCAAGATCTTGATGCTGCGTGCCTCAGTCAACGAACGTCATCTCGTTGGCGAGGAGCAGCATCTGCGCGTATTTCTCCCAGGTGTCGAGAGGCTTTTGCTGGCCGGCGTTTGGCCCGCCAAAGCCGGTGGCGGCGCTCCAACTGGTGGTGCCGCCCATCTGGCCGCCCATGGCCATGCCCCCTGCGCCCGCGTTCATCGCCGGAGCGGCGGCGGGAGCCACCGCGCCACCGAAGGGCGTCATGGCAGGAGCGGCGGAAGCAGTCATCGTGGCCGCAGCCGCGCCAACACGCAGGGTCGGCGCCCAAGTGAAGGTGTCCCCGATCGTGTTGCCCTTGCCGCCGTTGTCCACGATGAAGTCAATCGTGTCGCCCTTCTTCACATCCACCTTGGCGACCTTCGTGTCCGCGCTGCGGTTCCGACCCGCCAAGGCGTAGGCTCCGAGCTGGCCGGAGCGGCTGTGCACGATGTAGCCACCGACGCCGTCGCCCAAGCTGCCTTTCTGTTCGAGCTTGCCATCAATCGTGAGCGTGGCGTCCACAGGCGCGGTAAAGCGACGAATGACTGCGACGATGCCGGCGGTGCCGCCACCGGCAGTAAGTTGAATGCCGGCCAGACGGCTGTTGGTGCCGCCGTCATATTGGCCGAGGGCGGCCATGTTCATGTTCATGCGCATTCCCCCGCCCGTGCCGGAGGCGTAGTTTGGCATTTTGAAGAAGGACACTCGGCGGTTACGCGCGTCGTATTGGCCGTAGCCGTATTGCCAGAGGGGCTTGGCGTCGCTGCCCTTCACGCCGGACTGCTCCTCCAGAAATCTCATGCCGATCTTGGTCTCCAACGGGACCGGCATACGCTGGAAACAGATCTGGTAAAGCATCTCGATGCGTTGCTCCTCGTCCACTTTGTTCTTCACGTCGTCGCGGTGGACGATGGCACGCGCCAGCTCGGCGATAAACGGGCTGTTCATCAAGTAGAGCGCCTGCTGCGGCACGGTCGAACTGAAGCGCATGCCAGCGGTCGCGTCCGGGTTGGCGAAGTCGAACGTGCGATAGAGCGAGGAGAGATTGCCGCGATCAATGTAGCCATAAAGGGTGCGGCGGTAGGGGTTCTCAGAGTAGCCAAGCGGGTTCGCGCCGTCGGGGGTGATCTTCACCGGACGCCCGCCCATCGTGGGATCAAGCTTGCCGCTGACAGCCAGAAGCGAATCGCGGAAGCCCTCGAAGTCGAGGCGGCGGCGGTTCATCTTCCAGACGTATAGGTTCGCGGGGTCGTTGATCAACGGCTTGGCGCGGTCGTCGCTGCTCTGCATATAAGCTGCCGAGGTCATGATATATTTGTGGAGCGCCTTGACAGACCAGTTGTTCTCCATCACCCAGGCCGAGAGATAATTGAGCAGCTCGGGATGCGTGGGGTCATCCGCACGAACACCAAAGTCGGTCGGGGTGCGGACCAGCGCGCCGCCGAAATGGTTCATCCAAACGCGATTGATGAGCACGCGGGCGGTGAGCGGATTGCTCTTGCTGGCGATCTCCTCGGCGAGCTCGCCGCGTCCACTGCCTTTGGTGAACGGCTTGCGGTTCGGGTTCAAGATTTCGAGGAACTGACGGGGAATGAGATCAGGACCGGGATTGTTCGGCATTCCCTTGATGAGCACTTTTGCGTTGTGCGGATTGCCATCGCCAACGGCCATCGCACGGGTGGGCGCACCGGGATGCGTGGCTTCGAGCTTGTCCATACGGTCGCCGAACTGCTGCTGTTCCTGATTGCGGATGGCCCCGTTTTTGAAGCCGGCCAGGCGATCATAGGTGATATTGACAGGTGAGCCTTGGCCATAGAACACCTGCCGGAGCTGCTCCTGCGAGGGGTCTGAAAGTTTCTTCAACATCGGATCGCCATCGTCCTTCTTTTTCTTCGCGTCCAGTGTGATGGCAGTGACCCAGGCCTTCTCGGCGTCGAGGAAGATCTTGGAGTAGCGCTCGGCCACGACGCGGATGCTGGGGACTGGCGTGGAAAACGCCTTGGCGATGACGGGGTTAAGACCCTTCATTGGCTCGCCGTCCTTGCTCATATATTTGGCGGCAAGCTCCCTGCTCTTGGCGGCAAAGTCCTTGTCGGAGACTTTGTCCTCCTCCACGAGCTTGGAATAGTCATGCCATGGACCGAAGACGGGATCATTGGCCTTGTTATGCTGGTTGAGATAGCGTTTCCAGTCGTTAGCCACCTCGAAATGCAATTTTGTCATCTGATCGAAGCGCGTCTGGTCGGCACGCCCCTGCAACATATAGTTCGTGTTGCCCAGATTCGCATAGTGAATGGCGAGCATATACTCCATCGTCTTGCCCTTCGCCTCGCCTACAAATGTTCCGACTTGAGAGCGGCGGAAGCCTTCCTGATCCGCCTCAATCTGGGCCTTCTTGGCGAGGTAATCACGATACTGCGGCGTGTCCTCCACCTTTTGGATCAATGGCTTGGCGACGGCGTCCACGCTGCTGTCGAAGACACCGTAGAGCGAGTAGTAATCCTTCGTCGGGATGGGATCAAACTTGTGGTCGTGGCAGCGGGCGCAATAAACCGAGAGCGACATCGTGCCGCGGGTCACCACGTCAATGCGGTCGTCAATCCGCTCCTGCTGGTTGTTCACGGCGCGGTTGAGCGTGATGAATCCCAGCGCGGCAAGGTTCTTGGCTTCGGTGCCGGGCAGGCAGTCCGCCGCGATCTGATACTTGAGGAACTTGTCATAGGGCATGTCCTCGTTGATCGCGTTCACCACCCAGTCACGGTAGGTGTAGGCATGGAGGAGACGGTTGTCGCCCATCCGGTTGGCGTTCCCGCCGCCGCGCGTGTCAGCGTAACGCGCGATGTCGAGCCAGTAGCGGCCCCAACGCTCGCCGTAGTGCGGGGAGGCGAGCAGTTTGTCAATCAGCTTGGGCCACGCGTCCTTCGACTCGTCGTTGACGAACTCCTCGGCCTCTTTCGCGGAGGGCGGCATGCCGAGCAGGTCAAAATAGGCGCGGCGAACGAGTGTCCATTTGTCCGCCATTGGCGAAGGGAACATCCCTTTCTCCTCCAGCTTGGCGAGGACGAAGAGGTCAACCTCATTTTGAATCCACCCCTTCAAATGCGCCTTGGGCTTGGGGGGCTCCGGCTTGACGACGGGTTGAAAGGCCCAGTGTTTCCGGGCCTTGGCGAGGTCTTCCTCATTTTTTAGCATCCCTGCCGCCTTGCCGCTGCGCGGGTCGGGCGCACCCATGCGAACCCAGTTCTCAAAGTCGGCCAGCACGGACTCGGGGACTTTTTCCTTGGGCGGCATCTGGAGATTCGGGTCCGCGTAGCGCATCGCCTTGATGATGAGCGAACGGTCGGGCTGACCGGGGACGAGACCCGGCCCGGTGGAGCCGCCCTTCAGCAGGCCAGCCTTGGAGTCGAGCTGGAAACTGCCCTTTACTTTGGCGTCCTTGTCGCCGCTGTGGCACTTGTGGCAGTGCTCAATCAGCGCGGGACGAATTTTGGCCTCGAAGAACTCACTCTCCTCCGGCGTGAGCGGCTTGTCCTGCGCGAAGACCGGCGCGGTGAACGAAGCGGCGGTCACGACCACCGCAAATTTCAGCATGGATTTCATAGGCATGTCTGACTGTGCTCGCGGACCAATTCAAAAATCACCCGTCTGCAAACTGAAGGCCGGGCGCGTGGTGAAACACGCGCCCGGCTTGGTTTCACCGAAAAAACTCAGGCGAAGATGGACTTCACCGGCTGCGCGCCCGACACGTCGGTCAGGCGGAAGTCACGGCCACCGGAGCGGAACGTGAGCTTCTCGGAGTCGAAACCCAGCGCGTGCAGGATGGTCGAATGGAACTCATGCACATGAACCTTGTTCTCGACCGCCGAGCCGCCGAGCTCGTCAGTGGCACCATAGACTTGGCCACCCTTGACACCGCCACCAGCCAGCCATGAGCTGAAGGCCTTGGCGTTGTGCGTGCGTCCGCCGGCGTTGTCTTCCGTGGAGCTGCGACCGAACTCGGTGCTGGAGGCCACAAGCGTGTCCTTGAGCAAGCCGCGTTGCTTGAGGTCTTGCAGGAAGCCGGCGATCGGCTTGTCAATCGCGCCGGCGCGGGCTTTGCCGGCGGCGAGAATGCCAGCGTGCATATCCCAGCCGCCGTTCCAGCACTGGACGAACTTGACACCGCGTTCCAAAAGGCGACGGGCGATGATGAACTGGCGGGCCTGCGTGGCCTGCGCGCGATCCATGGAGTCGGCACCGTAGAGCTTGAGGATGTGGTCCGGCTCCTTGCTCATGTCGAACGCCTCGGTGGCGTCGGTCTGCATCCGGTAAGCCAGCTCGAAGGATTGGATGCGCGCGTCGAGTTGACCGTCCGCTTGACGCTTCTGTTTGTGAATCTCGTTGATCTTGCTGAGCAGGTCGAGCTGCTGGCGCTGCTCGGCGCTGGAGCCGATGAACTGGCCCTTGATGTTCTCGATGATCTGCTCGATGCGCGTGTTTGTCGGGTCCACGAAAGTGCCCTGATACGCGCCGGGCATGAAAGCCGACTGCCAGTTGGCGTTGCCCTCGCCGGGGAAGCCGCCGGGGTTCATCGCAACGAAGGCCGGCAGGTTTTGGTTGTCCGAGCCGAGACCGTAAGTGACCCACGCGCCGATGGAGGGCTTGGGCAGCCGGAAGTCGCCCGTGGTCATGATCCGCGTGGCTTCCCCGTGCGCCGGCACGTCCGTCCACATGGAACGGATCACGCACAAGTCGTCAGCGCACTTGCTGGCCAGCTCCGGCCAGATGGAGGACATTTCCAGACCGCTCTGGCCGGACTTGGTGAACTCAAATTGCGTGGGCAGCAAACGACCACGCCCCATGCCCTTGCCGTCGCCAGCGGTTTTGCCCTCGTTCTTGTTGAGCTCGGGCTTCGGATCCCATGTGTCGATGTGCGACTGGGCGCCGCTCTGGTAAATGTGGCAGACGCGCTTGGCGGTGCCGGGAAAGTGCGGCTGCTTGGGCGCGAGCAGGCCGCCAGCGGCGGACTGGCCCTGGGCTTGATCCGCGAACAGTGAGGCCAGCGCGAGCGCGCCAAAGCCGGTGCCCACGCGATTCAGGAAGTCGCGCCGAGTGAAATAAAGGTTCGGGTTTAACTCTGCCCCAGGGTGATTGCCACAATTCCAGAACATATGCGTGTCGTGTTAAGTTTGCTTCGTTCGCTAGAGCAGACGGTGGCTTCGGAAGCCTTGTTCACTGCCCGTCTCACCCTTTGTTTTGCCGGCTCCCGGCGTTTCTAACAACTTTTTTTCGCCGTGGCCCCTCGAAGCTTGTCTTTTTGCCCGCCGCGTGAAAACTGTCCCTCGCCACGATGAAATCCGCCCTGCTGATTGACGACGACCCCATCGTGCGCAAAGTGCTTTCCAAAGCGCTTTCCGCCGCCGGCTGGGCTGTCCACGAGGCCAAGGACGGCGAGGAGGGCATCCAAGCCGCCCTCCAGCACCGACCCGCCGCCGTCATCTGCGATCTGCTCATGCCCCGGTGCAACGGCTTTCAAGTCTGCCGCGCGCTCCGCGAGAAGGCGACCGAACTGCCCGGCCTCAAGATCATCGTCACCACCCACCGGGGTTTCGCCACCGACCGCCTGAACGCCTTCGAGTCCGGGGCCGACCACTACCTCGTGAAGCCGATTCTGGCCGAGGACATCCTGCGCCTTTTGGAAAGTCCCGCCACCGTCGCCCCACCCGCCGCCACGAGCACCGATACCCGCGTTCCCTTGGCGCAACTGCCCGCCGGCAACCTCCTTCGTTTCTGGGGCGTGCGCGGCTCCATTCCCACGCCCGGCCCGAGCACCGTCTTCTACGGCGGCAACACCACCTGCCTCGAAGTCCGCGCCGACGGGCAACTCATCATCCTCGACTCCGGCTCCGGCGTCCGGCTGCTGGGGCAACACCTGGTCGGGGAATTCAAGGGGCGGGCGCTTGAACTCACCCTGCTCCTCACCCACACCCACTGGGATCACATCCAAGGCTTTCCCTTCTTCGCCCCCGCCTACATTGCCAACAACCAAGTCCGCATCATGGGCTACGAAGGCTACCGCAAGGGCCTCGAAAGCACCCTCGCCGTCCAGATGGAAAGCAGCTACTTCCCCATCGGCCTGCGCCAGCTCCCCAGCAACATCAGCTTCTTCGAGCAGCGCGAAATGGAATTCCACATCGGCCCCGTCCGCGTCCGTTCCATCTTCGCGAACCATCCCAGCATCTGCGTCGGCTACCGGCTCGACACCAGCACCGGCTCCATCGCCTTTCTCCCCGACCACGAATCCTACGCCCGGATGCGCCTGCATCCCCGGGCCGGCGGCGAGCAGGGTCAGGCCACGCAGGACTACTGCCGCTCCGAGGACCAGAAACTCGTCGAGTTCCTGCGCGGCGTGGACGTGCTCATCCTCGACGCCCAATACGACGAGGCGGAATACCAGACCCACATCGGCTGGGGCCACAGTTGCTACGAGGACAGCGTCGCCACCGCGCTGGCGGCGGGGGCGCGGCAACTCTTCCTCTTCCACCACGACCCGCTCCACGACGACGCCCGCATCTCCCACATGGTCGGCCACGCGCGTGAACTCGTCGCCGGCCAGCACCGCAACATGGTCGTCGAAGCCGCCCGCGAAGGCCTCGAACTCCCCCTGCTCAAGTCACCGCCAGCGTAAACGCGCGATTCGACGTTGCGTCTGAAGAAACTGCGGCTAGACTTCGACGCATTCAGGCGAACGCAATGAAACCGACCGCAACCGCCACGCCCCTCCGCGCAGGCCGGGCAGCCTTCACGCTCATCGAACTGCTCGTCGTCATCGCCATCATTGCGATCCTGGCCGGAATGCTCCTGCCCGCGCTCGCGAAGGCGAAGAACAAGGCCAAGCAGACGCAGTGTCTCAACAGCATCAAGCAGTGCGGGCTCGCCCTCACGCTCTACGCAGACAACAGCGATGACAAGACGCCCGTCGGGAACGACGCCGTCCTGAACTTCGTCACCTCTGGCACTCCCAATTATCTCGGCTCCTTGGTTCCGTATCTCGGTGGCTCACCGACCGGGCCTTCGATCGCCAAGATGTTCACCTGCCCGTCCACGCCAGCCACGGATCCACAGACAGGCGTAACGCTGGAAACCACCTCCCCGAACGTTACAAGCTACTTGGGGAATGCCGTCGTCATGGGCTACGTCGACACCACGGTGACTCCGAATCGGCCTGTGGATCGGCGCATCTCGCGCATACCTAATCCAGCCGCAATGGTCTATATGCAGGAACTCTACAACCGCCGAGACATCGCTTACCTCCGCCCTTTCCGGCAGGCGGCCAACCAGTATCGCTACTGGCATTACCTCTTCCAGCCTGCGCCGCCCTACACGGTCAACTGGTTGGGGTTGCCCGAGAATTACACCGTCATCCACGAAAAGGGCGGCAACCTCCTCATGGTGGACGGCCATGCTGAGTATCGGAAGGGCGACAAAATGACCTCAGCAGATTTTGGGCTGCTGACGGCGGCTGGAACCATAGCGACTTGGGCGAATGACCCGAGTAATGCCACCGTTTTCAACTCAGCCCTCGGTGATTAATCCCACAATGATTCTGCGTATAGCTTTCCTCCTTTTCGCGGCTGGCTGCCTTGCGTTCATCGGCTGCCGGAAAAAAGACGAACCCAAGCCCGAGACCGCCCCACCCCAGAAGCCAGCCACAGAACCGGCAACGGCCGGCACTCCGCCTACGGTCGTAGTGCCGGGGCAAACCGCGCCTCAGGCAGCGACGACTATTCCAATGTCGTTTCCTGGCGCAGGCGAGCAGTCCAAGATCAATTCCCCGCTCACTGGTGCGGTCGCCCGTTTCCATGACAAGTTCCGCCGCTTTCCCCGCGACTGGAACGAGCTTGTGACCGCCGGTTTTATCCAGTCCATCCCGCAACCTCCCGCGGGCAAAAAGTTCGCCATTGACCCAGACACGCGCATCGTTGTCGAGCTAGCGAAGTGATCGCCCTCTTGGTAAGCTTCGCCAGTCGCAGTCTGCGCAAGGTTCTCTGCGCGCCACTTGCGATTACCGTCCACGAAGCAACTACTTACTCCTGTGAAAAAGCTTTTCGCCATTCTTCTTCTCGCCGGTTTCGCCGCGCGTGCCCACGCCGCCACCGTCCTCGTCGAGGCCGAGTCCTTCCAGGATCCCGGCGGCTGGGTGCTGGACACGCAGTTCATCGAGACGATGGGCTCGCCTTACCTTATGGCCCACGGCCTTGGCGAGCCGGTGAAAGACGCCACCACCACCGTGAAGCTCCCGCAAGCCGGCGCGTGGCGCGTGTGGGTCCGCACGATGGACTGGGTCGCGCGTTGGAAGACTCCCGACGCGCCGGGCAAGTTCCAAGTGCTCGTGGACGGCGCGCCGCTCAAGCCCACTTTCGGCACGCAGGGCGCGGACTGGGCCTGGCACGACGGCGGCACGATCAACGTCACGAAGCCTGAAGTCTCCCTCGCCCTCCACGACCTCACCGGTTTCAACGGCCGTTGCGACGCGATCCTGCTCACCACCGACCCCGTCTTCCAGCCGAGCAACGACTCCGCGCCTTTCGCCCGCTGGCGCATGGAGCTGGCTGGCTTGCCCCCGAAGCCGGAGGAGGCCGGCCAGTTTGACCTCGTCGTGGTCGGCGGCGGTTACGCGGGCATGGGTGCTGCGCTCGCCGCCGCGCGCATGGGCTGCAAGGTCGCGCTCATCCAAAACCGCCCCGTGCTCGGTGGCAACGGCAGCTCGGAGATTCGCGTCTGGGCGATGGGCGGCATCCGGCGCGGCCTCTATCCCATGCTCGGCGAGATCGTCGAGGAGTTCATGGACCGCGCGAAGTCCTCGCCCGGCACCTTCGAGGAATTTGGCGACGCGAAGAAAGAGGCTCTTGTGCGCGCGGAAAAGAACATTTCACTCTTCCTCAACCACCACGCCTTCCGCGTCGAGATGGACGCCAACCGCATCAGGGCCATCGTCGCCTTCGACACGCGCACCGGCCACATTCGGCGCTTCGCGGGCACGCTCTTCGTGGACAGCACCGGCCACGCCAGCATCGGCGCGCTCGCCGGCGCGGACCACACGACGAAGGACGACGGCCATCTCGGCATGAGCAACATGTGGCGCTGGAGCGATGCGGGGAAACCGACTGCTTTCCCGCTCACGCCGTGGGCACTCGATCTCACGATGGACGACTTCCCCTACCCGCGTCGCGGCCACGCCGAGTGGTTCTGGGAAAGCGGCTTCAACAAACATCCCATTCTCGAACTCGAATCCACGCGCGACTGGAACCTGCGCGCGATCTTCGGCGCGTTCAACGCGATGAAGAACAAGGACGGCAAGGCCGAGCACGCGAACGCGAAGCTTGAGTGGATCGCCTACGTCGGCGGCACGCGCGAGAGCCGGCAGTTGCTCGGTGACGTGATTCTTACGCGCGAGGACATCACGACCAAGAAAGTTTTCCCCGACGGCACCGTGCCGACGACGTGGGACATTGACCTCCACTACCCGAAGGAACAATACGCGAAGAAGTTTCCGAACGACCCGTTCATCTCCAAGGCCGTCTTCGGCCAGGGCGTGGACCGCCAGCACGGCTACCCGGTGCCCTACCGCTGCTTCTACTCGCGCAACATCGAGAACCTCTTCATGGCCGGCCGCGATGTCAGCGTCACCCACGAGGCGCTGGGCACCGTGCGCGTAATGAAGACCGGCGGCATGATCGGCGAAGTCGTCGGCAAGGCCGCGAGCCTCTGCATCAAGCACGCGACCACACCGCGCGCCATCTACCACTCGCACTTCGAGGAGTTGCAGACCTTGCTGCGCCTGCCTGGGGCTGCGCGCCGCGACAACGTGAACGACACGCCCAAGCTCCCCGCTGATTACAAGCCACTGCCAGCGCAGGCTATCGCGCCCGAGGCGACGGGCGAGCCGGGCATTGACCCGAAGAAACTCCCCGGCCTCGTGCTTGACGACGCGCAGGCCAAGCTCACCGGCAAATGGACCGCCGCGAGCAATCCGTCGCTCCAGCCCTACGTTGGCAACGGCTACCGCTATCGAGCCGCGAAGGAGGACGGTGCGGCCCGCTACGAGTTCAGCATCGAGAAGGCCGGTGACTACGAAGTGCGCGTCAGCTACAGCCCGCACGAGAACCGCGCGACGAACACACGCGTCGTCATCGAGAGCGCCGACGGCGTGAAGGAGACTACTATCAACCAGCGCAACAAGCCGCCGCTCCCGCAGAACTTCATCAGCCTCGGCACCTTCAAGTTTGCGCCCGGCAAGCCCGCCGTCGTGACCATTGGTGGCAAGCCCGCCGACGGCAACGTCCACGCCGACGCCGTGCAGTTGCTGCCGAAGTGACTCCACGACCGAGGCGTGAAGAATCTTGCCTCACCGCCGCGCCTGTGAAATTTTCGCCGCCTGTTTATGGCGCACGTCAAACTCCACATCCCGGGTCCGGTCGAAGTCAGCGAGAAAACTTTCAGCGCGTTTTGCTCGCCGATGATCGGCCACCGCGGCCAGGGCTACAAAGACCTTGTCGCGAAAATCCAGCCGCAGCTCCAGACCCTGCTAGGCACCAAGCAGCTCGTCTATCTCTCCACCTCCAGCGCGTGGGGCGTGATGGAAGGCGCGCTCCGCAACCTCACGCAGAAGAAAGTCCTCAACTGCATGAAAGGCGCGTTCTCCGACAAGTGGTTCGATGTCGCCAAGCGCTGCGGCAAGGACGCCGAGGCGCTGCAAGTCCCGTGGGGTTCGCCCATCCGCGCCGCCGCGATTGACGCCAAGCTCGCCACCGGCCAGTTCGACGCGCTCACGCTCATCCACAACGAGACCAGCACCGGCACGATGTCGCCTGTCGCCGAGATCGCCGCGCTCAAGGCCAAGTATCCCGACGTGATGTTCATCGTGGACGCCGTCAGCTCGATGAGCGCCGTGCCGCTGAACTTCGACGCGCTGGGCGTTGACGTGCTGCTCGCCGGCACGCAGAAGGCCTTCGCACTTCCGCCCGGCTTGACGGTTTTCACCTGCTCGCCCGCCGCGCTCGCGAAGGCCGCGACCGCGAAGGACCGCGGCTATTACTTCGACTTCGTCGAGTTCGAGAAGAACGCGAAGGAGAACATGACGCCCAGCACGCCGAGCATCTCGCACACTTACGCGCTCGCGAGCAAGCTGGACGAATTCTTCGCCGAGGGCCTCGAAGCCCGTTACTCCCGCCACGCGCAGACCAACCGCATGGTCCGCGACTGGGCCGCGAAGCACGGCTTCACGCTCTTCCCCGAGGCCGGCTTTGAGTCCATCACGCTCACGTGCGTGAACAACGGCGCGAGAGCCAACGGCGGCCGTGTCGTGGACGCCGCGAAGCTTCAGAAGCTCGTGAAGGAACAGGGTTTCCTCATTGACGGCGGTTACGGGAAGATCAAGGGCACCACCTTCCGCATCTCGAACATGGGCGACGAAACGCCCGCGACGATGCATACGCTCATCGCCGCACTGGACAACGCGATGGCGAAGCTCTGAACCGAACCGCTTCGGCCGAGTTTGGGTGGAACGGGCCACTGGCCCGTTGCGGTGGGCGACTCACCCGCCGCTCACACTGCGCCCAGAGCACCCCAATCAGTTTGAACGTTGGCTGTGCCGAAGCTCGGCGGCAGGTTGCCGCCGAGAACGGCCAAGTTGGCCGTGCCACCCTGAACAGTTGGTGGCGCCGCAGCGAGACCGCCCCCTACTTCTTCAGCGTCTTCAGGAACGCGTAGAAGTCGGCAACTTCACCGTCCTTCAGCCCGTTTAGCAAACCCATCGGCATCAAGGACACCCGCGTGTCCACCACGCTCGTCACTTCGTCCCCGGTAAGCCGCACCGTTGTGTCGGGACCGGTCTGCACGAGTTTGGCCGTCGGCGAATCATAGACGAGGAAGCCCGTGTAGGTCGAGCCGGACTTCGTGGTAAGCAGCTTCGGCACATACGCCGGTGAGATGTCGCGGCTAGGATCGAGGATCGCGATGAACAAATCTTCGCGTGACAGCCGGCTCGCCACGCCCGTCAGGTCCGGCCCGATGCGCGTGCTGCTGGAATGGCAGCGATGGCACGCCCGCTCCTCGTAAAGCCGTTGGCCGCGCTGGGCGTCACCCGCGTCCCACGCGATGGCAGGCAGGCGCTTTAGAAACGCCGCCGTGTCCTCATTGCCGCCCAGCAGCTCTTTCGCCGCGGCGGGATGCGCCTTGGCGAACCAATCGAACCACGGCGCGTAGGCCTTGAACAAATCGCCAGTCTCGGTGACGGCGATGTTCTGCCCGCTCCACTTTGCGAGCAACTCTGCCAACGCAGTGCGAGCGGCCTTCTCCTTCAGCGCAGCGCACTCGCGGCGCAGCGAAGCCAGCGCAGCGGCGAATTCGTTCGGCGCGGCTTCGCCGCTGAGTTGCGCGAGCGACTTCGCGGCGAGTTCCACCACGGCAGGCTGAAACGAGCCGAGCGCGGTTACGAAGCGCGCGCGGTCCTCGACCTGCGGAGCACGCGCGAGCACGCGGATGAACGCGTCGCGCAGTGGCGGATACTCTTTCCACTGCCGGCGAATCTCCGGCAAGAGAACCGTGTCGGGCAGAAGGCTTAGAAAGCCAACAAGCTCAGGGGTCCAAGTGTAACCCTTGACGGTCAGGCAGCTTGTCGTGCGCTCGAACAGTTTGAGCGCGGCTGCTGGCTGGTTCGCAGCGGGCAGTTTTTGACCAAGCAGCGAATGGTCGGCGAGGCAAAAGCTGGTCGAGTGAATCAAGGCGTCGGGCAAGCCGGGGTCTTGGAGTAGCAGCCGCGCGAACATATTGCCGACACGTTCCGGCCAGAAGTGGCTTGGTTCCTTTCCGCCCGCCAGCATTTTCAACTGCAAGTTTGCAACCGCGTGCGCGATGCGTGCGGTGCTTTCCGCGTCGCGGGGCGTCGGCAGCCGCGCAGCAACCATGAGGAAATGAATGTCGTCCTCAACGGGGCTGGTGTCGGTGAGCTTGGTGGTGACACGCGCGAGCAGGCCGGGCGAGTCGGCGGAAAGCATGGCGAGCAGACGGCCGAGTTCGCGGTCGAGGTCGGCGTCGCCGGTGGGGAACGCGGGTGCGACACGCTCGACAACGTGCTGGCACAGCGGCGTGGGGATTTCTTCCGTCCGGCTGGCGACGAAGCCATCGTAGGTGTCAGGCTTGTCCTGCACGAGCTTCACATCGCCGAGGCCGAGCTGAAGCAGTCGCACGGCGTCGAGCCGCGTCACCGGGTCGCGCGAGGTCGCGGCGACGAAGGCGGCGTTGTTGAAATAGTGCGCCAGCCAGTTCGGATCGTCGCCGCGCTCAGGGCCGTAGATGCGCAGGATGCCGAGGCGCTGACGCTCGGTGAGCTGGCGGGGCGGCGCGGTGCGGACGAATATGTCCGGGCCGATTGCCCGGGCTGCGAGAACCGTGGCGGTGCGGACGCGGCGGTCGTCCGAGTTCAGGCCGCGAAACCAATCCGGCGAAGGAAGTTTCTTATTAGCACCGGACTTCAGCCCGGTGTCACCGGACGCATCGGATGGAAGCCGTTTAAACGGCTTCTCGTCGCTGCCGGACGTTTCCACCCGGCTGAAGCCGGGTGCTAATGAGATCAGCGCCTCCCACGCCGCGCGGGCGATGCGCGGGTCATCGCGGCGGGTGAGTTCGGCGAGGAGCTTGGTAGCCGGTTCTGCTTCCACACTGCGAGCGAGCGCCCATGCGACACGGGCGATGAGTTCGGGTTCGCTGGAACTGGTGAGCTTGCGCGCGTGTTCAGCGGTGAGGTTGTCGAAAAGTTCAACTTGAACCTCCACTGCACGGATGCGTTCGACGAGCGGGAGTTTGGCGTTCAGCGCGGCTTGCTCGAAGGCGGGCTTGCCCAACTCCTTCGCGAGCGGCACCCACTTCGCGCGGGACCAGCTTGAGAGCGTTTGCGGGGCGGAGAGGACTTCGCGTAAGACGTGTGCTGGCGACTTGTAGTCGCCGCCGTTTGTGCTGCTGTTGCCCACGGACGGCGACTGCAAGTCGCCGGCACGGTATTTCACGCGGAAGACGCTGCCGATGGTGCCGCGTCCGCCGATGGCGACGAAGACATCGCCGTCGGGGCCGACCACGGCATCCACGGGCGCGAAGCCGGTGTCGCCCGCCGTCTCCATGAAGATTTCCATCTGCGTGTCGAACGTGCTGCCGCGCCGTTTTAGCGGGAAAAAGTAGAGCCGTCCGTAAGTCCAGCAGAGCGCGAAGAAGCCGTTGCGGTAGCGCTCGGGGAATGCGCGGTGGCGATACACGAAGACGCCCGTGGGCGAGCCGCGCCCGACTTCCCAGAGGCGCTCGGTATTGTCGGGCCAGGCGGGCGGGCGGTTCCAAGCGTGGCTCCAGCCCTTGAGCACCCAGCCGTGGTGCGCGCCGATGGCGATGTCGAAGATGCGCGTGCCAGAATACCACGGAAGATGGTGATCGCGCTCCCCATCGGCGTCGTAGGTGAAAATGTTTCCGAAGGGATGGAAGTCGAGGTCGTAGGGGTTGCGGAAGCCGTGCGCGAGAACTTCGCTCGTCTTGCCGTCGGGTGAAATGCGGACGAGCGCACCGGCGTTGACTTGTTTGATCGGCGAGCCGGGGAGTTTCGCGTGTTCGCTGGAGATGCCCGCGTCGTTGCCGCAGATCATGTAGAACCAGCCGTCCGGTCCCTTCACAATCCCATTCGCCGAGTGCTCGCCGTCGCGTTCGGTGCGCAGCCAGAACTCCGGTTCGCCATCGGCCACGCCGTCGCCGTCCGTGTCGCGCCAGCGGCGGATGCCACCGTCGCCGTTCATGATGAGGTCGTTGCCCTCGAAATACATTCCATGCGCTCCGGACTTGCTGGCCTTCACGAAGAGCGTGGCCCTGTCGGCCTTCCCGTCGCCGTCGGTGTCGTGGAGGATTTTCACGTAGTCCTTGCCCGCGACAACGATGCGGCCCTTGGCATCCGTGGTCATGGAGAAGATGTCGTGCGCAAGATCGTCGCTGGCGTAGAGCGAGACCTCGAAGCCATCCGGCACGCGGAAGCCGTGGCTCACAGCGGCGCGACACGGCGGCGCATTAACCAGGCAGACGACAGCGGTGACGAACAGCAGGCGAAAGGCGGCGTGGCGGTGCATGGTGAACAGACTTGCCGCGCAGCGTAAGCGTTCACCAGCCGCAGGACAACTGCATCGCACGGCCAAGCTTCGCAAATGTGGGCGAACCTTGAGCAAGCGGCGGTGAGTCGTGCGGGCGGATTGGCTCGAACTTCACGCCGCATGAGACGAGTCCTCTCCATCTGCGAAGTCGTGGAAACGCTGGCGACTCCCAGCGGCGCGGTCGAGGTGCTGGCCACCGGTGACGCGGGCTATGACGAGGACAGAGCGCAGATGGAGATGCGGCTGGACAGCCGGTTCCGTCCGGTCGCGGCAAAGTCTGACGGCCGCGTGCCGATTCCCGTCGGCCTTCCGCGAGGGGACACGGTGAAAGTTGTCCTTGACTGGCCGGAGGCGCTGCCGGCGGCACGCGGCATTTTCGGCGACTGGGTGAAGCGAGTTCACCAGTCGGTCAGCGGCGACAAGAACCTTAACTGAACAGGCTTATGCTGGCAAAATACCACATCGAATACGCCCTGCACATCGGGCGGAACGCCCACGCGAACCACTACCAGACGGACGACCCCGTGGCCGCCGAGGAGTTCCTCGTGCATGTGCTGGAACACGGCTACCGGTTCAACGCCATCCGTCACGACGGCATGGAACTGCCCCGCCCGGAATCCGACAAGATGCTCAAGACCGCGGCGGGCGTGCTCGCCTCGCGGCACCTGTGCGCGTCGCTGGGCATCAAGCCGGAGGAAGAGCATTTCCGCTTCGGCTTCGCGAGCTGAAGCACGGTGCGGCGGTGATCGAACGCGGGAAATGCGCTCGTGCGGTTGAGAAGCGCGGGCGTGCAGCCGGAGCAGTTTTATGAAAACGAAAATCTTGTTGTGGTCAGTGCTGGGCGCAGTCCTGCTCGGTGGCCTCGCCGCCGCCGTGGCCCCGAACGATCCAAAGATCACCACGCGCGAGGTGATGAAGCTCAAGCTGGAAAGCTCGCAAAAGGTGCTCGAAGGCATCGCCACCGAGAACTTCGCCACCATCTCCGCCAACGCGCAGAAACTCGTCGTGTTGAGCCAGGTCGCCGGCTGGCAGGCGCGACAGACGCCGGAATACAAGCAATACACTGCCGAGTTTCGCCGCCACGCCGAGGCCCTGCAAAAGGCCGCGCGCGATGAGAACGTGGATGCCGCATCGGTCGCATGGTTCCAACTCACCATCAGTTGCGTGAACTGCCACCGGCACATCCGCGGCGTGCGGAGGGTGGCGTTGCCATCCGCTCCAGTGGCGCAGATCGCCGCCGGACAGTGAGGAAGAGTTGACGCTGGCCGGGCGGTGCCCATGCCCCGAGGAGCCGCCGCAGAAAACTTCCGCGCTGCTCAGAATGTTTTTGCACTTCCCCCGTCCGTGCCTACACTCCGCGCTTTCTCACAGCATGAAACACCTGTTGAGCATCGAGCAGTTGTCCCGCGCGGACATGGAAGCCATCCTGGCGGCGAGCGCCACGGTCAAGCGCCAGCGCGGCCATCACACGACCTTTCCGCTCACGGGCAAAACGTGGGCGCTCATCTTCTCCAAGTCCTCAACACGCACGCGGGTGTCCTTCGAGGTCGGCCTGCGCGAACTGGGCGCGAACGTGATGTTTCTCAACGCCACGGACATCCAGCTCGGGCGCGGCGAACCGATCAAGGACACCGCGCGCGTGCTGGGCCGGATGGTCCACGGCGCGATCTTCCGCACGTTCGCGCAGGCGGACGTCGAGGAGTTCGCGCGCCATGCAAACATCCCGACCATCAACGCGCTCACGGACGAGGAGCACCCGTGCCAGATACTCACAGACATCTTCACGTTCCAGGAGCGGCGCGGGCCGATTCAGGGCAAGGTCGTGACGTTCGTGGGCGACGGCGCGTGCAACGTGCCGGCGAGCTGGGTCTTTGCCGCCGCGAAGCTGGGTTTCGAGCTGCGCATCGCCGCGCCGAAACAATTTCAACCGCCGCTCTCGTTGCTGGAGCGCGCGGGCTTCAACCACGTCCATGCGCAAAGCTCGCCGAGCGGCGAGGTCATCACCGCCACTCTCGCTGCCACTGGCGGAAAAGTTGTGCTCACTGCCGACTTGCAAGCCGCGGCGGCGGGCGCGCACCTGCTCTACACAGACGTGTGGGTTTCGATGGGCAAGGAAGTCGAGGCCGCCGAGCGCATCAAGGTGCTCACCGGCTACCAGATCAACCAGTCGCTCGTAAAACTCGCCGCACTCGATGCACTGGTGATGCACTGCCTGCCCGCGTATCGCGGCAAGGAGATTGACGACGCGACCTTCGAGGCGAACGCACAGACGATCTTCGACGAGGCGGAGAACCGGCTGCACACACAGAAGGCCATCATCGCATGGCTGGTGGGCTGAACTGCCGGTGCCGATTCAGAAAACTGCGAGGAGAACCTGCACCGCACACTTGTCCTTCACCGCTTCAGCGGTGCCGGAAGATGATGCGCGCCTTGCTCAGATCGTAGGGCGACATCTCGGCCTCGACCTTGTCGCCCACGCTGATGCGGATGAAATTTTTGCGCATCTTGCCGGAGATGTGAGCCAGCACCTCGTGACCATTGGGGAGAACGACCCGGAACATCGTGCCGGGCAACACTTGCGTCACCGTGGCCGTGAACGTAATCGGCTCTTCTTTGGCAGTCATGGCTGCGAAACAAGGGCCGGAAAATGACCAGCGCAACCGGCATTGGCAATCCTGAATTCACCGCCATCGGGACAACGGGCGCGGCTTCTGTGGAGGAATCCGTCAGTTCTTGCTGGCGGCGGCACTCGCCCCGTGTAGGCTCGCGCAAATCAAAGGCCCTGAGGAATCATCATGAGCGAAATCTCACCAGCGTTTGTGCGGGAAGTGCATGGACGCCTCACCAAGGAGCTGGGGCGGGTCATCGTCGGGCAGGAGCGCATCATTGATCTGCTGCTGATTTCCCTGTTTGCGCGCGGGCATTGCCTGCTGGTCGGCGTGCCCGGCCTCGCCAAGACGCTGCTGGTCAAGTCGCTTTCCGATGTGCTGCACCTGAGCTTCAAACGCGTCCAGTTCACGCCCGACCTCATGCCGGCGGACATCATCGGCTCCGAGCTGCTGCAGGAGCGCGACCGGCGGCTGGAGTTCGAGTATCAGGCCGGCCCCATCTTCGCGAACCTCCTGCTCGCCGACGAAATCAACCGAACGCCTCCCAAGACCCAGTCCGCACTGCTCGAAGCGATGCAGGAGCGCAAGGTCACCGTCGGCGGCCACTCGCGCGCGTTGCCGGACCCGTTCCTCGTCGTCGCCACGCAGAATCCCATCGAGCAGGAGGGCACGTATCCGCTGCCGGAGGCGCAGCTCGACCGCTTCATGTTCTCGCTCCACCTCGACTACCCGGAGAAGGCCGAGGAAATCGAAATCGTCCGGCGCACGACACTGAACCAGTTGCCCACGCTCATGCCCTGCGTGACGCGCGAGGAAATTCTGCAAGTCCAACAACTCGTCTGGGCCGCGCCGGTGTCAGACCACGTCATCGAGTTCGCGGTGGACCTCGTCGGGGCCACGCGGCCGGCGCGCAACGGCTCGGCCGGCCAGGCGCGGGACTTCATCGAGTGGGGTGCGGGACCGCGCGCCTCGCAGTATCTCATTCTCGGCGCGAAGGCGCTCGCGTTGCTTCAAGGCCGCGTCTCCGCCGAGACCGCCGACGTTCGCGCCGTCGCGCTGTCGGTCCTGCAACACCGCGTCATCACCAACTACCGCGCGACCGGCGCTGGCAAGAAATCGCCGGAGATCATTGGCGAGCTGCTCAAGACGGTGAAGGAGAAGGCGTATTGAGCCGGGCGAGAAACTGAAACCGCTTCGCGCATGGCTGAACCTCCCCAAACACGCGCCCAGATTCTCGCGGCCCAGCTCGGGGCACGTAACTCTTCCAAGCCGCCGCCGATCCCACCGCCACCGTTGCCTCCTGCGCTGCCTTCGGGTGGAGACTACCCACCGCTGATCGAGGCCTTCCGCGTGAAGCGCGCTGCCTCCGCACCGAAGCTCAAGGAGTCGCTGCTCTCGCTCGAAGAACTTGCCCGCTTCAAAAACCTCCTCGTCTTCGCCAAGGCCACGGTCGAAGGCTACTTCACCGGCAAACACCGCTCGCCTTACTATGGCTCTTCCTCCGAGTTCGCCGACTACAAGGAATACGTCCGTGGCGACGACGTGGGCCGGCTGGACTGGCGCGCCTACGGTCGCACGCGCCGGCTCATCGTGCGGCGCTTCGAGGAGGAGACGGACATGGTGGTGTATCTGCTGCTCGATACGAGCGCCTCGATGCGTTACGCGGGCGAAGGCCGGCAGTCGAAGTTCAAACTCGCCGCAAAGGTCGCCGCCGCGCTCGCCTACCTCATGATGCGCCAGAGCGACAAGACCGCGCTCGCGCTCTTCGCCGACAAGGTCACGAAGTTTCTCCCGCCCGGCGGCACGCGGCGGCACCTGCACCGCATGGTCACGGAGCTCGAAGCGGTGAAGCCCGCGTCCACGACCGGTCTCGTGCATTCGCTGCATGAGTGCGGCAGCATCTTTCGCAAGCGCGGCCGGCTGGTGATTCTCTCGGACTTCCTCGCACCGACGGAGGAGTTGTTTGAGGTGCTCGGGCAGTTTCTCCATCGCAAGTTTGAAATCCTACTGCTGCACGTCGTTGACCCGGACGAGCTGAACTTGCCCGACGCGGCGGTCGCGCGCTTCGTGGACATGGAGACTCAGGAGGAGGTCGAGGTGGACCCGGAGGAAATCCGCGCGGCCTACCGTCAGAACATGAAGCAAGTCCTCGCGAGCCTCGCCGCCGGCGCGAATGCGCGGCAGATCGACCATCGCGTCGTGGACACGCGCGAGCCGTATCTGGCGGCCATCGAGGCGTATCTGGGCTTCCGCGGAAACAACGCGTATTTTGCGCAGTGAGCCGGCCATGACTTTTCTGAACCCAGCCTTGTTCGCCGCGCTGCTGCCGCTGGTGTTCGCGCCGCTCATCATTCACCTGCTTAACCTGCGCTTCCCGAAGCTGTTTCAGTTCTCCTCCATCCAGCTCATCAAGGAAACCGTCGCGCGCAGCTCGCGGCTCTTCCGGTTGCGGCACTGGATTCTGCTCATCGTGCGAACGCTCGCGCTGGCGGCGTTGCTCGCGGCGTTTCTCAAACCGTTCCTCGACCGCTACGGCGCGGCGCTCCACCGCAAGGGCGGCCGTCATGTGCTGCTCGTGCTCGACCACTCGTTGAGCATGGAGTATCGCGGCGAGGGCGTGAGCTGCCGCAGCCGCGCGCTCGCGCAGGCCGGCAAAATCCTCGACACGCTCGGCGCGGAGGACCGCGTGAACATCATCCTCGCCGCGCAGCCGGTCAGCTCGTGCTTCATGGACTTCTCGCCGAACTTCGCCGAGGCGCGGCGCTTTCTCGACCGCCTGCCCGCCGGCCTCACGCGCGCGGACTTCAATCAAGCGAACGCCACCGCCGTGCATCTCATTACGAAAGCCGGCCGTCCGGCGGAAGTTTATTTTCTGTCCGACTTCCAGCGGAAGAGTTGGGCGAACGTGGACTTCACCAAGCTCCCGCCCACCTCGCGGCTTTTCTTCATGGATGTGTCCACGCAGATGAAGGACAACCACGCCATCCTCGAGGCCGCCGTCAACCAGTCGCAAATCCTCGCCGGCGACACCGTCACGCTCGATGTCACCGTCGGCAACTTCGCCGCGCGACCGCTCGAATCGCGGCTCAAGGTCGTGCTCGACCAGCGCGTGAGCTTCGAGAAGGAAGTCACGCTCTCGCCCTGGTCCGTCGGCAAAGTCACGCTGCCCGTGCCCATCGGCGCGCCCGGCTTGCACGTCTGCGAAATCAGTCTGCCGCCCGACGGCCTCGAACAGGACAACCACTATCACCTCGCGATTCCCGTGCTGGAAAAGGAGGAAGTGCTCATCGTCTCCGACGACCCTCAGCCCGAGCGCGACGCCGTGCAGTTCCTCAAGCTCGCGCTCAATCCTTACGACCGCCTCCAAGGCTCGCTACTTCCACGCCATATTTCGTCGCGCCAGCTCACGCCCGCCGCGCTCGCGTCGGCGCGAAAAGTTTTTCTAACGCGCATCGAGCGGCTCACTCCCGAGGCCGGGCAGCATCTCGGCAAGTTCCTCTTCGGCGGCGGAGGTGTGGTCTATTTCCTCGACGGCCTGCACGACGCGGAGAATGTCCAGACGCTCGACAGCGCACTCGGCAAGGGCAACGTCCCCATCAAGCTCAGTTCAAAGCGCATGGTCGAGAACGTCGCCACCGGCGCGCAGCAGATGGTGAAGGGCGACTTCAAGTCGCGCTTCCTCCGGCTGTTCCGCGGCGCGTCGCGGCAAGACCTCGCGCTGCTGGAGTTCTACGACTTCTACCAATGCAGCGCGACCGGCGCGGGCAGCATTCTCCTGAGCTACGGCGACGAATCGCCCGCGATGGCTTCATGCGACCACGGACTCGGCACATTGCTGCTGCTGAACTTCTCGGCCAGCGAACGCTCGAGCAACCTTGCGCGTCAGCGGATTTTTCCCGCGTGGATTCAGGAGCTGGTCCGGCAGCTCGACACGCACGAGGCCGCGCCCGCTTCCTCTGTCATCGGTGAAACGGTGCAGGCGGAAGTGTGGCGCACCGAGCTTCAGAACAACGCCTTCCGCTCGCCTTCCGGCCTCGCAGTGCCCGTGCGGCAGGAACCGCTCGGCGAACGCAGCAGCATCGCGTTCACGCCGACGGAGCTGGGCTTCTACACGCTCACCGCCGGGAAGCCGCTCTACGCCTTCGGCATCAACGCGAGCGCGGACGAGTCCGACCTGCGCTCCGTGGACAAGTCGCTCCTGCCCGACCAGATGAAGGACGGCCAGCAGACGCACTTCATCTCCGGCCAGGAGGAGTTGAAAAACCTCGTGCAAGGCAAACATCTCTTTCACTGGTTCGTCTTCGCCGCGCTCGCCTTCCTCGCGCTGGAATTCGGCCTGCAACTCCTCTTCAAACGGCTCGCGGCATGAGCATACGATTCAAACGGAATAGTGCCGGAGTTGCCTGGGTGGAACGGGCCACCGGCCCGTTGCGGCGGGCGGCCCGCCCGCCGCTCGTGCTGCGCCGAGAGCGCACCAATCAACTCGAGTGTTCACTGTGCCGAAGCTCGGCGGCAGGTTGCCGCCGAGAACGGCCAAGTTGGCCGTTCCACCCGAAACCATTCGCCGCAGCTCGAGCGGGCAATCGCAAATGACCATCCACGACCTTATCTTCGACCCGATTGTGCCGATCCCTGCGGTCGCCACCATCGCCGTCACGCTGACGTTGCTCACATGGTTCGCCTACCGGCAAGTCGGCTCGCGCCTTGGCTTCTGGCGGAATTCTTTTCTCATGTTTGTGCGCGGCACGGGCATCGCGCTCGTGTGCGCGCTGCTTCTGCAACCTTCCGTCACCGAGCCAGTGCCGACGCCGCAGGGAAAGCAAGTCCTGCTCGTCGGCGTGGACACCTCGCGCAGCATGTTGCAGGCGGACGTGCAGAAGCAGACGCGCTTCGAGGCCGCGCGCGCCGCGTTGTTCGACTCCGGCCTCATCACGCGCGACGGCCAGCCCAAGGACTCCGAGACGCGCCTCTTCGAGTTCGGCGAGGACGCCACGCCCGTCTCGGCCACCGCGTCGTTCCTCCTCATCCTGCCGAAAGCTCCGACCACGCGCATTCATCGCTCCGTGCTTACGATGTTGAATTCCCCCGGCGCAGCGGAGTCCGCGCAGGCGCTCGTGCTGCTCACCGACGGCCACGACTTCGAGCTGGTCAACCCGGCGAAGACCGCGCTCGCCGCGAAGTCCCGCCAGACGCCCATCTACGCCGTGCCGTTCGGCGGACAAGGCAAGGCGAAGGATGTTTCCGTGCGCATCACGAACTACCAGCCGTATTGCTATGTGAAGCAGAAGGCGCGCATCTCCGCGTCGCTGCGGCTCATCGGCTGCGAGCACGAGACCATCAACGTCCTGCTCCTGCGACAGGGCAAAGTCGTCCAATCGCGCCGACTCAACGCGGACGAGAACGCGCAGTTGCCAGTCGAGTTCGAGGTCACGGAGCCGGGCACGGGGCAGTTCGAGTATGAAGTGCAGGCCGTCGCGCTTGCGGGCGAAGCCGACACGACGAACAACAGCGCCATCACCTTCCTCAACGTCATTGACCAGCAGATTCGCGTGCTCGTGCTGGAAGGTTCGCCTTACTGGGACACGACGTTTCTCCAACGATCGCTTCAGCGGAACGACAAGGTTGAACTCGACTCCGCCGTGCAATACGCCGACAAGCGCGTGCGCCTCATCCGCAAGCGGGCCACGACCGACGACTTGAAAATCCCGGCCACGCCGGAGGAGTTCAACCGCTACGACCTCGTCATCCTCGGCCGCTCGGTGGACGCCTTGTTGCAGCGTCGGCATCTCGAAGCGTTGCAGACCTACGTCAACGAATTCGGCGGTGCGGTCATCTTCAGCCGCGGCCGCGCCTTCGCGGGCGAGCTGGCGAAGAATGATTTGGAGCCGGTCATTTGGGACGACAAGCCCACCGAACAGGTGCGCCTGCAAATCGGCAACGAGGGCCGTTCACTCGCGCCGTTCCGTTCGCTCGCCGAGCAGGCCGGCGGCACGGACGCGATGCCGGAATTGATTTCGGGCCGGGGCGTCGCGGAGAAGAAGCCGCTCACCGCCGTGCTCGCGTCCGTGAAGGGAGCCGCCTCGAACGAAGTCACGCCCGCGATGGTCCACCGGCGTTTCGGACGCGGGCAGGTCTTGAGCGTCGGCGTGGACGGCCTCTGGCGCTGGGCCTTCAACGCGAAGACCGAAGGCCCGAACACGACCTTCGACCGGTTCTGGGACCAGATGCTGCTCTGGCTCATGGCGGGCCGCGACGTGGTGCCGAGCAAGCAGTTCTCGCTGCGCGCGAGTTCCGGCAACGTCCAGCTCGGCGAGAAAGTTTTCTTCCGCCTCATCATGCGCCTGCCCGACCCGCAGGTCCGCGAGGTGCCCATCGTGCTCTACGACGACAAGCGCGAGGTCAGCCGCACCAGCCTCGCCATCAGCGACCCGGCGGAACCGCATCGGCTCACGGCGGAGTTCACGCCGGAGAAGGCCGGCAAGTTCCGGGCGGCGGCGCGCTTCCCGGACGGCACGACGGAGGAGGCGCGCTTCATCGTGTTCAACGACAACCCGGAGGAGACCGAGGTCGCCACCGACGTGACGTATCTCAAGCGCCTCTGTTCGCAAAGCGGTGGGCGTCTGCTCGACCCCGCCGAGCTGACGCGGCTCGTGCAAGACCTGCGCCTCGGCAAGCTGGACAGCACGCCCAAGACGCGCATCCGAAGCGTGTGGGACGAGCCGTTGCTTTTCTATCTGATTGGCCTACTGTTCGCCACCGACTGGTTCCTGCGGAGACGATGGGGCTTATGTTAAGCAGACTTCAAATCCTCGCGAGCTGCGCGGCTGCGGCCGGACTTGGGCTGACCAGTTGTCAGACGGAATCCCGTGAAGCACGACGAATGCGCGAAGAGCAAATCGCATCGATGCGGGCCCCCAGCGATCACATCAAGAAGTGTGGCGTTTGTAGCGGACCCGTTGTGAGAGTGGGGTCAGTTCGAGCGCCAAAGACTCAGGCGGTCAACAAGAACCTTCAGGTCTGGCATGACGCCATTATTTGCTCGCCAGCCATCCACTCCGAGTCACTGATTTGTAAGCGCTGCTGGCATGTTTTCATTCCGGGCGCTGAAGAGTGGAATAGGTCACTTCATTCGGCAGCAGGTTTTGTCCAACCTTTGAATCCCGTCATCACCAGAGCTCCCGTTCCGGACAGGTCAGAACTCCGTTCACCTGTTGTGTTTCGCCAAGTGCGCGGAGCCGACCGCTCTTTTGACAATGTTGTCTTCTGGTGCCGTGATGATGAATCCTTGTTCGTCCCGCTTAGAGATTACGCTAAGACCAATCAGATCTTCATCCGGATCCGCGAGCGTGGTCGCATTCCGGGACAGGCTCTCGTCGAATTTTCCACGCCAGTTAGGCCGTGAGTGACCCAACCCCCATCACCTCGCGCCTTGCCGCTGCCGACCGCCTCGTGCAGCGGGAGCGCGGCGGCGGTCTGCTGCTGCGGATGCTGCCGTGGCTGTTCGGCGCGCTGGTGGCGGCCTTCGTGCTCGACGTGTTCCTGCACCTAGGCCCGGTCGCGCGGCTGCTGTTGATCGGCGGCTGGGTGGTCGGCGGTCTCGCGCTGCTCGTGGCCGCGTGGTATGTCGCCTTCATCTGCCGCAATCCCGCCGAGCACACCGCGCGGCTGCTCGAAGACCGCGAACCCACGCTCGGCTCCAAGCTCATCAACTTCCTCCAGCTCGAAGCGCAGACGACGGACCCCGCGAAGTCCCCGCTCACGCGCGACCTCGCCAAGCTCGCCGTCACCGGCTACGCGGAGCAGCTCGGCGCGATGAACCTCGAACGCGTCGCGCGCACCGACCGCATCCGCCGCGAGCTGAAGCGGCTCGGCTGGTTCGCGCTGGGCTTCGGCGCGGTGCTCGGCGGTTTCTACAGCGTCACGGTCGCGGAGCTGCCGCGCTTCGCCGATCCGTTTGGCGATCATCCGCCGTTCTCCTTCACGCGCCTGGAAATCACCGAGCCGTCCACAAACGACGCGCCGGTGGTCTTCCGTCAGGGCGCGGGCGTGCGCGTGAAACACGCCGGCCATCGGCCCGACGAGGTGTTGCTCACGTTCCATCCACCCGGCCAGCCGGAGAAGGCCGTGACCGTGCCGATGTTCGACAAGGCGCGCGACGGCTACTTCCAGCAGATTGAAAACATCCAGACCGACCTCGTCGTCTTCGCGCACACGAAGGACAAACACAGCCTGAGCAAGAAGCGCACGATCACCGTCCTGCTCACGCCCAAGCTGGACAAGGCCTTCGTGCAGGTCGCGCCGCCCGCCTACACCGGCCTCGCGCCGGACGAGCGGACTTACCAGTTCAAGAACATCCGCGCGCTCACGGGGAGCAAGGTGGCGTTTCGCATCCAGTCCAACCGCCCGCTGCGCGAAGGCGTGCTCGAACTCTCGAAGTCCCCGACCGAGACGCAGCGCATCGCGATGACGAAGTCCGGCGAGAACGAAGTGACCGGCGTCTTCGAGGCGCACGACTCGGGACAGCTCAAGTTCAGCGTCGTGGACGTCGCGGGCATCGCGTCGGAGGAAAAGTGGGAAGGCTCGCTGACCGTCACGCAGGACCTCGCGCCCGAGGTGACCATCGTCAACCCGCCGAAGGATTGCTTCGTCTCGATTGACTACAAGATGGAGGCGCAGTTCGAGGCGAGCGACGACTACGGCATCAAGCTGCTGCGCATCCACCGCGCAATCGGCACGAACTTCCTCCCCGTCCACACGATCACTTACGACAAGGTCACGCGTCACGCGCGCGAGGTGATGCCGCTGGATTTCCCGGCGATGGGTGTGCAGCCCGGCGAAGTCGTCACGCTCATCGCCGAGGCGATGGACACCGCGCCGACGCCGAACTTCGCGCGCTCCGACCCAGTGCGCATCACGGTCATCAGCGAGGAGGACTACAACGAGTTCCTCCGCCAGCGCACGGACCTGACCGACATCGAGGCGAAATACGCGGACTTGCTCGACCAGCTTCATCAGCAGGCCGAGGCGCAGAAGCAGCTCCGCAAGGAGGCCGACGCGCTGAAGGAGAAGCTCGCCGCCGCGCGCGACCCAAAGCAGAAGGAAGCGTTGCAGACCGAGCTGGACAAGCTGCTCGCCAAACAGAACGAGCTGGACCGTAAACTGGACAAGCTCGCCGACAGCATGGAGAAGTTCGTCCGTAAGGATCCGCTCTACGACATCGAGGCCGACCTCCAAAAAGTGCTCGCGGAGAAGGCCGAGCAGATTCGCTCGTCCACGAAGCAGATGGATGCAGCGGCGTCCGACATCGCACAGAAGAGCTCGCCGACGACGGGCGGACGTCAGCTCGCGCCGGAGATGCTGGAGGATTTCAAGCGCGCCGCGGACGAGCAGCTTGCCCGCCTCGGCGCGACCGAGAAGGAAGCCCGCGAGGACGTCGTCGCGCCACTGCACGAGATGGCGCAGATGCACGAGTTGCTCAAGGACTTCAACCGCTTCGAGCAGTTGTTCCACTTGCAGGAGTCCATCGCCGAGCACGCTCGCGCCTACAACCGCGACACGCCGTTGAGCCGCGAGGACCAGCTCGCGCTGAAAGATCTCGCGTCTGCCGAAAAACAGGTGGCCGAGGAGTTGGAAAACGTCGAGAGGCGACTGCGCGACGACGCGAAGGAGGCGGAGAAGTTGTTTCCCAAGGCCGCCGGGAGCGCGCGCGATCTTGCGGACAAAATTGAGGAGCTGCGGCTTGAATCACTCGCGCGCCAGTCCACGTCGCAGATGCTCGCAGGTTCGGGCAGCAAGTCCTTCCAGCTCGCCGACCGGCTGCGCAGCGAGATGGAAAGCCTGTTCGGCGAGTGCAACTCGAAGGGCGGCGAGATGCAGAACGAGATGGACCAGCGCCTGTCGCTCTCGCGCAGCCGGAACCCGGGCAACAGCTTCAAGCAGATGATGCAGAGCCGGAAGTTCGGTCGCGGCAGCGGCGCGGGTCTAGGCTTCGGCATGGGGCTGGCGGGCTTGGACGGCGACGGCAAAGGCGGCTACGTGATGTCGGCCGCGCCCACGATGGACGTGCATGGCAACGAGACCTTCCTCTCGCAGGCCGCCGCCGCGAGCCAGACCGGGCAGTCAGGCCAGGGCCAGGGCAAGCCCGGCGCGGAAGGCGTCGCCATCGCGGCGGACAAGCCTGACGTGATCAAGAACGTGAAATCGGAGAACCGCCAGTCGGGAGCCATCGCCGCCGAGTCCATGCTTGGCGAATATGCGGAGCTGGTGGACCGCTATTTCCGCGCGCTGACCAAATAGGATTTGTCGAAGCTTGTGAAAATGGACAACGCGCTCTCCCTCTCATTAGCACCCGGCTTCAGCCGGGTGTTGCGGCCCGGCGTCGAGGCAAGCCGTTTCAACGGCTTGCTGAAAGGTGGAAAACCGTTGAAACGGTTTTCCGCCGCCGAAGCCGTTCACACCGGGCTGAAGCCCGGTGCTAATGAGAGGTCGTTACCGATGTGCGAGTCTCAATGATATGAAAGCCTTTCTGCTAGCCATCGCCCTCGCCGGTTCTGCCGGCCTGTTGTCCGCCGCCGGGCCGGACCTGACGCAGCTTCAGTGCGGCAACCTCACCTACGGCGGCAACAAAAGCTCCGTCTGCTTCGCAGACAAATTCCTCGCCGACGTCGCGCGTGACACGAAGCTCAACGTCGCCCGGAACTTCGTCCCCGTGCACCTCGACTCCGACAAGCTCTTCGACTTCCCCTTCTGCGCGGTGTCGGGCGAAGGCAACTTCACGCTCACCGACCGCGAGCGCGCGAACCTGCGCCGCTATCTCCAGCAGGGCGGCTTTCTGCTCGCCAGCCCGAGTTGCTCCGAACCGAACTGGGACCGCGCGTTCCGCAAGGAATTGAAACTCTGCTTCCCTGAGTTGGAGTTGCGGAAGCTGCCCATGACTCATCCTGTGTTCAGTGTGGTGAACACCATCTCGCGCCTGACCTGCAAGAACGGGAAGGTCGCGCTGCTCGACGGCCTCGAAATCAACGGGCGGCTCTCCGTCATTTACTCGGCCGAGGGCCTCAACGACGTGGCCAACGCGAAGGGCTGCTGCTGCTGCGGCGGCAACCAGATCAACGACTCCGCGCGGGTGAACGTGAACGTCTTTACTTACGCGCTGCTCTACTAGGCCGCGTCGGGAGCGCACATGAATCCACGGCCAATCTCGCTCGCGGCGGTCACGCTGGTCCTCGCGCTCTTTACCGCCTGCCAGAAGAAGCCCGGTCTTCCCACCACCACGGACCTTTCCATCTACGTCACCTGCGACACCCGCGGGCGGCTCGTGCCGTGCGGTTGCTTCACGGGGCAGTATGGCGGCCTCACGCGCCTCAAGACCGTATTGGACGCGGACACTTCGCCCGACAACTTGCGTGTGGACGTGGGTGACGCGATCGCGGGGAAGGAGGATTTCGAGTTCATCCAATACAAGTATCTCCTCCGCGCCTACGGGCTGATGCGGTTCGACGCGCTCAACCTCGGTCATCGCGAGGCGCAGCTCTCGGCGGCACAGCTTCGGCAGGCGCGCAAGGAATCGCCCGTTCCGCTACTCAGCGCGAACCTACTGGACGCGCATACCCGCGTGCCGCTCTTCGATGCGTATCGTCTGGTCAAGCGCGGCTCATGGACCTTCGCGCTTGTTGGCGTGCTCGACCCGCGCGGCCTCGGCGATACTCTTGGCGAAGGTCTGGTCGTCGAGAAGATGGAAATCGCGCTGGCCCGGCTGTTGCCAGAAGTGCGCGCGAAGGCCGACCTCGTGGTGCTGCTGGCTTTCACTGACGAAGCCACGCTCGCCGCGCTGGCCCGTGAGTTTTACGAGCTGGACGTGGTGCTCGGCGGCAAGGTCAGCCAGCCGTCACAGAAGTTGGAACGCGAGAATCGGGCGGTGATTTTGCACGTCACGAACGAGTCGCGTGCGCTGGGCATTCTCCGGGCGCGTCTGGCGGGCCGCGTGAAGCTCACCGACGTGGCTCACGAAATCCGTCTCATGCGCGAGGACATCCCGCAGGACGACTCCGTCGCGGCGCTGGCAAATGAGTATCGCGACGAGGTTCGCACGACGCGCCTGACGGCGGACGACCCGCGACACATGGAAGCGAACAGCATCCCTGGTGTCCGCGCTGCTGCGGCGTTCGCCGGGACGGAGTCGTGCGTGAAGTGTCATCAGTCCGCGACGGACATCTGGAAGAAGTCCGGCCACGCGGAAGCGTTCGCTTCGCTCGTTCAAAGCAAGGCCGACGCGGACCCGAACTGCATCGGCTGCCACACCGTCGGCTTCGGCAGCGCGTCTGGTTATCGTCGCGAGTTCACTGGGAAAAAGCTCGCCGACGTCGGCTGCGAAAGCTGCCACGGCCCCGGAAGCCTGCACGTCGAGCAGCTTCGCGCAGGCACGCCCGTCACGTTCAAATTCCGTCCGCTCGGCGCCGGCGACTGCCGCAAGTGCCATCACGGCGAGTTCAGCCGGCCATTCGATTGGGAAGTTTTCTGGCCGCACATCAAACACGGCAAGGAGCCGGCGAAGACGGCAGCCCGCCTCTGAATTCCGTGCTGCTCGCGTTCCACAAACCCTACGGCGTGCTGTCGCAGTTCACGCCGGAACCGGGTTCAAAATTCCGCACGCTCGCGGACTTTGGCTTTCCGCCGCGCGTGTATCCGATTGGCCGGCTGGACGCGGACTCGGAGGGCTTGCTGCTTCTCAGTGACGAAGCGGAGTTGAACCAGCGGTTGCTCCAGCCACGCAATGCGCACGAGCGCGAGTATTGGGTGCAGGTGGAGCGAATCCCTTCCGCAGATGCCGTTGCAAAACTCGCGGCCGGCCTCGTCATTCAAGGCCACCGCACCCTGCCCTGCCGCGCGCGGATGCTCGACCCGCAGCCGCAGATGCCGCCGCGCGATCCGCCCATCCGCGTCCGCAAGAACGTGCCGGACTGTTGGCTGTCGCTGGAACTGGTCGAGGGCAAGAATCGTCAGGTGCGGCGCATGACGGCAGCCATCGGGCATCCGACGCTGCGGCTGGTGCGCGTGCGTATTGGCAGGTTTCTGCTCGGAGACTTGAAGGCCGCAGCATGGAAGGAACTTTCCGCAGCAGAGCGCAGGCTGGTGCTAGGTTGATTCGATGGGCCAAGCGGGGCTTGCCGGACAGCGGCTTTGTCCCTTTAATCCGCCGCGTGTCCACGACCACACTCACCATGAAACGCAACGCCATCCTCAACCTCACTGCCGCCTTCTGCCTTGCCACCGCGACTTCCTACGCCGCTGACGCGTGGAAGCCCGAGCCGGGCTTCATCAGCCTCTACAACAGCAAAGACCTCACCGGTTGGAGCTATCGCGACAAGGAAATGAAGCCCACCGAGACGCTCGATGGCAAGTCCGAGGCCACCGACGGTCGTTACTCGGCGAAGGGCGAAATCCTCGTGGTCAATCCGTTCGTCGAAGGCAAAGGCCCGCGCCTCCGCCAGTTCTGGACCGCGAAGGAGTTTCCCAAGGACTTCATCCTCAAGCTGGAATTCCGCGCCGCAGTGAATGCGGACAGCGGCATCTTCCTCCGCAAGCCACAGCTCCAATGCCGCGACTATCTCGTCGCCGGCCCCTACAAGGAGTTGAAGAAATACAAGGCGCAGGATTGGAACGTCATCGAAGTCGTCGTGAAGGACAACGTCGCCCATTGCACCTGCAACGGCGAAGTGCTCGAAGCCGCGTTCAAGCTCCCGCCCACCGGCCCCATCGGCCTCGAAGCCGACCGCGGGCAGATGGAGTATCGGCACATCCAAATCAAAGAGCTGCCTTGAGCGACACGGGCGGGGATTAAGAGCAAGAGAAAGATTACGGCCAAGATTGAGAACGGCCGAACGGGCGTTTGCTGTTGATCGTAATCTTAGTCCTGCCTGGGCGCATCTCACTTTATTGCAACCGGCCGACGGTCGTCGGAAACATCGCGGAGCGATGCCAGCCATTAGCCGGAGGTTGAGGAGCCTAGCGACGATACCCCCGGACTACGGCGAGAAGTCAACGACGCCGAAGGCGTCGCAGCGGCCGCCGCAGTCGCTCTGGCACCGCTCACGCGGTGCTGCGCCCGGCCCGTTGACCGGGGGTATCGCTGACGCTCAACCCCCGGCTAATGGCTGGCAAGCCTCCGGCTTGCAGAGACGGAACTGCCGCTTGCAAGAAAGTGAGCTGCGCCCATCCTGCCTCTCCCGCTTTCTTCCCCTTTGACGCACCCCCGTCCATCCCGTAGCGTCGCGCCCTGTTTTGAATATGCTCGGAGACTTTTTTAGAAAACTATTCGGCTCGAAGAACGAACGCGAGTTGAAGCGCCTGTGGCCGCTCGTGAAGCAAATCAACGAGCTGGAGGCCGGGCTTCAGTCGCAGCCGGAGCAAGTCCTCCGGGACAAGACCGTCGCGTGGAAAACCAAGCTTTCCGCCATCAAGGACGACGTCACCCTGGCGCGCGAGCTGGAGGTCATTCTCCCCGAGGCCTTCGCCGTCGTGAAGAACGCCTGCCGACGCATGTGCGGTCAGGACGTGATCGTGCGCGAGCACCCGCTGCGGTGGGAGATGGTGCCATTCGACGTGCAGCTCATCGGCGGCATGGCCTTGCACAAGGGCATGATTTCCGAAATGGCCACCGGCGAAGGCAAGACGCTCGTCGCCACGCTCCCAACCTACCTCAACGCCCTCACCGGCCGCGGCGTCCACGTCGTCACGGTCAACGACTACCTCGCCCAGCGCGACGGCGAGTGGATGGGCGCGATCTACAAATTCCTCGGCCTCACCGTCGGGTGCATCGTCCACGACCAGCCGCCGTCCGTCCGCCGCGCGCAATACGCCTGCGACATCACCTACGGCACGAACGCCGAGTTCGGCTTCGATTACCTGCGCGACAACGGCATGGCGACCACCGCCGCCGACCAGGTCCAGCGCGGCCATTACTTCGCCATCGTGGACGAGGTGGACAGCATCCTGATTGATGAGGCGCGCACGCCGCTCATCATCAGTGGTCCCGCCGTCGTGGCGCGCGACAACCAGGTTTACTCGAACTACAAACCGAGCATCGAAGGTCTCGTCCGCGCGCAGCACCAGCTTTGTGACCGTTATCTGCGCGAGGCGGAAGAGCACTTGAAGAAGCTCCATCCCGCCGACGGTTCGCAGCCGCAGGGAGCCGAGGCGCTCGAGAAGGAGGCCGGCCTGCTGCTCTACCGCGTGAAGCTCGGCCAGCCGCGCTCGCCCGGCCTCGCCCGCCTGCTTGAGGAGCCGGAGCACATCCGGCTGATGAACAAGGCCGAGCTGGACCTTCACCTCGACCAGTCGAAGAAAGACCTCTACGCGCAGAAGGAAGAACTCTTCTTCGCGATGGAGGAGAAAAGCCACGAGGCCGACCTCACCGAGAAGGGCCGCAAGCACCTTTCCCCGAACGACCCCGACGCTTTCATGCTGCCGGACATCACCACGGCGTTCAGCGAGATTGACGGCGGAGCGGAGCCGGATGCGCGAAAGCGGCTCGAAACAAAGCAAAAGATTCAGGCCGAGTTCGAGGCGAAGGCCGAGAAGATTCACGTCATCAGCCAGCTCCTCAAGGCTTACTGCCTTTACGAGAAGGACGTGCAATACGTCGTGCAGGAAAACAAGGTCATCATCGTGGACGAGAACACCGGCCGCCTCATGACCGGCCGCCGGTGGAGCGACGGCCTGCATCAGGCCGTCGAGGCGAAGGAGAACGCGATCATCGAGGAGGAGACGCAGACCTACGCGACCATCACGATTCAGAATTACTTCCGCCTCTACCACAAGCTCGCGGGCATGACCGGCACCGCCGAGACCGAGGCCACCGAGTTCTTCGACATCTACAAGCTCGGCGTGCTCGTCATCCCGACGAACCGCCCCATCGCGCGCAAGGATCAGAACGACTCGGTCTATAAAACCAAGCGCGAAAAGTTCGAAGCCGTCCTCAAGGAAATCCAGACCATCCACGCACAGGGCCGCCCCATCCTCGTCGGCACCGTCGCCGTCGAGACAAGTGAGCACCTCGCCCGCATACTCAAGCGCGCCGGCCTCGTCCACTCCGTCCTCAACGCCAAGTTCCACCAGCAGGAGGCCGAGATCGTCTCGCGCGCCGGGCAAAAAGGCGCCATCACCATCGCCACGAACATGGCCGGTCGCGGCACCGACATCAAACTCGGCCCCGGCGTCGCCGACCTCGGCGGCTTGCACGTCCTTGCCACCGAACGCCACGAGGCCCGCCGCATTGACCGGCAGCTTCGCGGCCGCTGCGCGCGTCAGGGCGACCCCGGCAGCTCGCACTTCTTCATCGCGCTCGAGGACGACCTCATGCGCCTCTTCGGCTCCGACAAAATCGTGAAGGTCATGGAACGCGTCGGCCTCGAAGAAGGCCAGGAGCTTGAACATCCCTTGCTCAACCGCTCCATCCAGACCGCGCAGAAACGCGTCGAGCAGCACAACTTCCAGGCTCGCAAACGCACGCTCGAATACGACGACGTGATGAACAAGCAGCGCGAAATCGTTTACGGTTTCCGCAACGACATCATCCACGGCGACGAAGTGCGCGACCGCCTCATGGACATCATGGAGGAGGTCGTCCTCGCCAAGGTGGACGAGTTCACCTCGCACGAGACCGAAATCTCCGAGTGGAACATCCGCGGCCTCGCCGACTGGGTGAACCTCAACTTCCCCATCGGCATGCCCGAGGAAAACATCCTCAAAGCCGCCGAGGATGGCGGCGAACTGCCCCTGCCCGGCTCCGCCTTCGATGGATTGAGCGCCGGCCAGTTCGCCGTGTGCCATCTCATCGCCAAGGCCGTGCGCGACGCCTACGAGCTGAAGATTCAATTCGAGGACGCCGACGCGCTCAAGAACGTCGAGCGCCACATCATCCTCACCGCCATTGACAAACTCTGGCAGGAGCACCTCTACAACATGGACTCACTGCGCACGAGCATCGGCCTGCGCGCCTACGGCCAGCGCGACCCGCTCATCGAATACAAGGCGGAAGCCTTCAAGCTCTTCGACGAGCTGATGGTCAACATCAAGACCGAGATCTGCCACAACATCTTCCGCAGCGCCTCCTCGATGCTCGCCTTCGAGAACTTCCTGAAGAACCTCCCCGTCATCGCCAGCCACACCGAGAGCGCCCCCTACGGCGGCGCGCAACCGCCCGTGAAAGGCAAGGCCAGCGACATGGTCAGCGACGCGGCCAACGAACTCTCCAAGGCCAGGCCCGTGCGCAGCGGCCCCAAGGTGGGCCGCAACGACCCCTGCCCCTGCGGCAGCGGCAAGAAATACAAGCAGTGCTGCGGACGGTAGCGCCGCGTTGACCGCCCAATCTTCGTTCGCGACGAGTGAAAGACTGGCGTGGATTCCCTAGCCCTCTCTTTTTGTGGAGCGAGGGGAGGAGGTGGCGGCAAGCCGGTTGAGGGGTGCGGGCGGTGTGGCGCTGGCGTTGCGCCGCCCGACGCGTTACGGTGCGGCGTGAAAGTTCTCTGCGCGCTGTTGTGGCTCGCCCTTGGCCTTGCCACCGGCACCATCGCCGCCGATGGGAAGGCGACGGACCCCAAAGCCACCGACCCGAAGGCCGCCAAGCCCCGGCCGTATCTGCTCAAGATGTGCCTCGTGAGCGACGAGAAGCTGGACCCGGGCGATCCCGTCATCATCTACCAAGGCCGTGAAATCATCGTCTGCTGCGAGGGGTGCAAGAAGGACTTCGCGAAAGACCCGGCGAAGTATCTCAAGCTGATAGACGCGGCGGAGAAAAAGCTCGCAGCGGAGAAGGCCAGGGAGCCGAAGAAGTAGGCCAGGCAGCCTGATGACAGGCGAACCGGTCAGAGCTTGGCGGACTTCACGGGGGCGGAGGCCGAGGCGGCCTTCTGCTTCTGGTAGTCGGCCGTCATGGCCTGGAGTTTCTTCTCCTCGGCGGCGAGCGGCTTGGTCAATTTGTCGGCGGCGGCTTTCGAGGTGGACGCCAGCTTCTTGTTGTCCTTGATGCTCGCCTCCAAATCCTTGATGCGCTTGGCGAGCTTGTCCTTTTCCTCCTTGGTGGTGGTCTTGGTCTTCTTGGCGGCCTTGATGTCCGCCTCGGCCTGGGTGATCGCGCCCTTGGCGGACTCCGCCTCGGCGAGGAGGCGCTTCTGCTCGTCCTTGTGCGCGGCCAAATCCCCCTTCGCCTTCCACACCTGCGCGTAAACGGCACCGAGCTTCAAGCGGTCCACGCTGGCCTTCGCAATCTTCAACTCGGACTCGGCGTTCTCAATGGACGCCTTGGCCTCTTCCTGTTTCTTCGCAGCAACCTCGGCGGCGAGGTTGAGCGGCTTTTTGGCGTTGGCGTCCTTCGCGGCGTCGCGATCCGCCGCGGCCTTGGCCGTGGCCGCCGTGGCCTCGGCGAGCCTGGCCTGAAGCTTGGGCAGCTCCACCTCAAGATCGGTGATGCGTTTCGCGACGGCCTGCTGCTGTTCCGCAATCGGCGGCGGGTTCAGTGAAAGGCCGGACAGCTCGCGTCCGTCCACGGCATCCCACGCATAAACGCGGCCCGTCCAATCCGTCGCGATGACGCGCTTGCCGTCGTGCGTGAGCGTGGCGCGCACGGGGAGATCGTTGGTGATGGTAAAAGTCTTCGCCTTGTTGCCGTCCTTGTCCCAAGTCGAGATGGTCTTGTCGCGGCCCGCCGTGACCATGAGGCCGTCCACGTTGAGGCGGACGCTCACCACGCTGTTGTGGGCGTTGACCGACTTGGCCTGGGTGCCTTCCTTCACACTCCAGGTCTTCACCGTGCCGTCCTCGCTCGCGGTCACGAGCAAGTCAGGCGTGCGCCACGCGACGGCGGTGATGGCCCCCTTGTGGCCGGTGAAGCTCTGCTCTTCCTGGCCCGCCTCCGCGTCCCAGACAACCACGCCGCCGTTGCGGTCGCCCGTCGCCAGGTAGGTGCTGTCGTGATTGAACTCAAGCGCCGTCACCCAGTCGGTGTGCTTCTTCATCTTGTGCAACTGCTCGCCCGTGGCGGTCGAAAAAATCTTCACCAGACGGTCCGGGCCGCCGAGCGCAATCCACTTTTGGTTCGAGGAAATGTCCGCCGCGAGCGGGACATCGAGTTCGTCGCCTGCCGTCAGGATGCGTTCGCCGGTGGTGATGTCCCAGACGGCGACGAGGCCCTTGTTCGCGTCGCGCCCGCCGCCCGCGAGAAGCAGCTTGCCGTTGCGGCTGAACTTCACGTCGTGGGGAAAACCCTCGGGGAAGGGGAAAACACCGGCGAGTTGCAGCGTGTCGGTGTTGTAGAGCAGCACTTGTTTCTGCCCGCCCATCGCGACGAGCGGCGCCCACGGGCTGGCGGCCAGCGCCGTGCTCGCGCTGGTGCGCGCGGTGTGGATGACGGGCTCCAAGAGCAGATCGCCGGGCATCGGCGGCGCACCCTCGGGCTTGCCGAACGCGGCGGCAGTGAGGCTCAAGTCAATCTTGGGCCGGTTCGAGGCAATGGCCTTGCTGCCGGAGTTTTCGAGCAGGCCGCCGGCGATCCATTTCTTGATGAGTTCGATTTCCTTGTCCGGGAGCTTGCTCTTCGGGGGCATCGTCGGCTCGGCGGCGTGCGTGACGCTCTTGTAGAGCGGGGAGCCGTCCGGGTCGCCGCCGGTGACAATGAGGCCGGAGCTGCCGCCCTTCATCGTGCCGCCGAAGGTCGAGAGATCGAGGGCGGCCTTCGGCTTGTCGGCGTTGTGACATTTGAGGCACTGATTCTTGACGACTGGGAGGATGTGCTCGTGGTAGGTGAGCTGTTGCGCGTACGACGACGCACCAGCCAGGACCGGGGCACGTACACTCAGGAGAAACGAAAGGGACTTCATGGCGATGGAAAGTGTGGGCGCGCTCTCGCGCGCGAGCAGCATCAGTGATTGAAGATGAATTCCTTCGAGTTCAGGACGGCCCAGAAGATGTCGTTGAGGACGGTGGCCTTCTCGCCGGGCGTTTTCGTGTCGGCGAGGTAGGCGACCAGCTTGGTCTGCTCGCTCTCCGTCGGTGGCCGGGACAGGCTGCGCCAGTAGAACTCCTCGATGATCTGTTCGGGGGTCTTGCCCTCCTTCGTCATCGCGTTGACCAGGCCGCCGGCCTGAATCTTCTGGTTGACCGTGTCGCCGTTGAGCAGGTGGAGCGCCTGCGAGAGGTTCGGCTCCATCTTCACCTCGCAGGCGCAGACCGTGTCGCGGCTGGCACGTCCGAACGTGGTGAGAAAGTAGGTGGTGGTGCGACCATCCACGATTTCGACGGCGCGCGAGCCTTCCGGCAGGCCACGGAATTTGTTCTTCGTCGCGGTCACCTGGGTGATGGCGTCGAGGAGCACCTCGGCGCGCAGACGGCGGATGGATCCCTTGGCAAAATTGCGCGTGTCCTCTGCGTTCGTGGCGTTGGACTTGGGCGTGAGCTGGTAAGTGCGGCTGGCGCAGATGTCGCGCACGAGCTTCTTGAAGTTGTAGTTCGACTCGGTGAAGCGCTTGCCCAGCTCCTCCAGCAGCTCGGGATTCGACGCCGGATTGCTGATGCGCACGTCGTCCACCGGATCAACGATGCCCTGGCCGAAGAAATGCGCCCAGACGATGTTGGCGAGGTTGCGCGCGAAGAACGGGTTCTGCGGCGAGGCGAGCCACTTGGCCATCACCTCGCGCCGGTCCTGGCCTTCCGCAGGAGTGCCGCCGTCCGCGCCGAGGAACTTCGGCGGGATGTCACGATTGCCGACCGGATGGCGGACCCCGCCGCTGCCGCGGTTGTAAACGACGGTCTCGCGCTGGTCCTCGCCGGTCTTGCGGCCCACCTGCGCGAAGAACGCGGCGAAGCCATAGTAATCATTCATCGTCCAGCGGTCGAACGGATGGTTGTGGCACTGCGCGCACTGCATCCGCATGCCCATGAAGACCTGCGCGACGTTCTCGGAAAGCTTCAGCACATCGGTCTCAACCTTGTAGAAGTTCGCGGCGGGATTGGCGAAGGTGCCGCCCTTGGCCGTGAGCAAGTCCTGCGTGAGCTTGTCCATCGGGACGTTCCGGGCGAACTGGTCCTTGAGCCAGTCGTAATACTGGAGCGCGGACTTGTATTGGAACTGGTTGTTGTCGGTGCGGATTTGCAGCAGCTCGGCAAACTTCATCACCCACAGCTCGGTGAATTCCGGGCGTTCAAGCAGTTCGTCCACCTTCTTCTCGCGCTTCTTCGCGTCCTTGTCCGCGAGGAAGGAGCGGACCTCCTCGGGTGCCGGCATCGTGCCGGTGATGTCGAGCGTCACGCGGCGCAGGAAGGTCGCGTCGTCGGCCACGTCGCTGGGGGTGATGCGGATCTTCCTCAGCTTGTTGTGAACGAGCGTGTCAATGTAGTTCAGCTCGGCGACCTGCGGGAACGCGAAGCTGGGATCCTTCGGAATCGCCAGAATCTGCGCGCCCACGGTGAAGGCATCGAAGCGCGCCATGACGAACGCCTCGCCGCGCTTGTCGGCGGTGACCAGGCCGGTCTTGGTCACCTTCGCGCTCACGTCATTGTTGCTCACATAAAAGGCGGTCTTCGTCACGTCGCGGTCGGTGCCATCGGAATACTTCGCGCGGACGGTGAACTGCTGTGTCGCGCCGGAGCCTTCGAGCACGGCCTGCTTAGGAAAGATTTCAATGCCCGTGACCGTCGCGATGTCCTTCGGATCCTGGGGCGCGCCGGCCTCGATCCACTTCAAAACCGTCTGATAAAGCTCGTCGGTCGCCTCGAAGGACTTGCCGCCGGTGTGCTGCACGGCACCGATGGCCTTGGTAAGCAGAAGGCTTTCGTCGGGCAGCGCGAGGTTGATGCGGCGGCCCATCATCTGGCGGGTGATCTTGCCGTAGTCACCGTCAGGGTCGTAGCCGAAGAGCGAGAGGTGGAAGCCGTCCTTGCCGCGCGCCGAGCCGTGGCACGAGCCGGTGTTGCAGCCGGCCTTGCTGAAGACCGGCATCACATCAAGCGTGAAGCTGATGGCGGGGGTGAAACCGGACTTCTCCACCTTGACCGGGAGCGCGAGGGTCTTGCCCTCGAACTTCACCTGTAACTCAGTCCTGCCATCGGCGACCGGATACACGGCGGCCTTGTCGAAGCGGGCGAAGGTTTTGTCCGCGAGTGCGAACTGCGCCAGGCCCGTCACGTCGCGCGTGGTGCTGTCCGAATAAACGGCCTGCACGACGACGGTCTGGAAATCCACCTTCGAAGACAAATTGATGTCGGGCGGCAAGACACGAACGTCAACGAGGGACGGTGCGGCGAGCGCGGAGAGCGGCAGCGCGAACGAGAGGGCGGCGAGGAATGTTCTCATGCGAAAGTAATCAGTTTTAAGTTTCTGTTCAGCTCACTTGCCGGGCTTGGTCGGTGACTTCTGGGACTTCTGTGTTGGCCTGGCTTCGGGCTTGGCCTCAGCCAACTGCTGACGGGTCGGATCAATGCGCAGCGCGCCGCTGCTGGCAAAGGTCTGCGTCACGTCCTGGCCCTTGAGCTTGAGGTTCATTGCGACGAAGAGCGAGCGGTGCATGCCCTTGACGGCGTTCGTGGCGGTGTTCACCTCGAAAATGATTTCCTTGTCGTCCTTGGTGATGGACTTCGCCTCGGCGGTCGCGCCGGCTGGCAATCCCAGGAGCTTCACCTCGGCGCGGCCCTCGAAAGGCGTCTTCTGCTCGAGCGAGCAGTGAAGCCGGACGGATGTGCCGACGATGGTGTTGGTCTGCGCTATCTTGCCGCCGACGAACGCGGGCGCAACCTCAAGGTCGGCGAGTTGCGAGGAGGCGTAAGCCGTGCCGCCGCTGACAGTCGCAGAGCCGAGGAAGGCAATTTTCCAGTTCTTCGTCGGCGCACCGCCGTTGGCGTTCAGCGGATAGACGGCAGACTTCTCGCCCTTCGGAATGGTGATGTCCGGTGTGCTGCCGGTGCCGGGCGGATTGTAGAGGTTGATGACCTTGATGGGTTCGTCGAAGCCCTCCTTGCGCTCGACGAGAACCTTCACGTCCAACGAGCCGCTCTGCACGAGCGGCGCACGCAGCGGCTCAATGCTGATCTTGAACGGCAGTTCATCCACGACGGCGACGGCGATCTTGTCCGTCCACGTCTGGTAATACACACCGTTGTTGCCGTCCTGCACGAGGTCGTAGTTCTGCCAGATGCCGCCCTTGACCTGCGTCTTCGCGTCCGCCGGGCTGTGGATGGCGAGGTTGGCGAGCTTGCCCGCGATGGGCGCGTCGGCGCGAGCCTCGAAGACCACCGGCCAGGTGGTTTGATCCTTGGGAACCGGCACGGCCTGCATCGTGATGCCGGAGGGAAAGCCTTCCATCGCGAACTCCAAGTCGCTCACTTCGCCCGGCAAATCTTTGCGTCGCACGCTCTGAAGTGAGGCGAAGCGGTTGCCCCGCGCGACGACGATGGACTTGCGCGTCTGCGCGTCGTAGCGCGCCGTGTCCGCGATGTAGGTGTTCAGCTCGGGCACGACCGCCGTCAGTTCGACACGATATGTGCAATCCGGCCCGCCGTAGCCGAGGTGGTCGGAAATCTTGAGCGTGAACTCGCCGTCGCGCGGCGCGGTGAAGCGCAGGTAGCTGTCCGCGCCGCCGGAGTCGTCGTTGCTGGTGATGGTCTTTCCATCGGCGTCGGCCAGCACGAGCACGGTGTCGAGCTGCGAGCGGATGCGCCGAGCGTAGACGTTGATGTCGTAGGTCTCGCCCTTCTTCGCGCTGAAGCGATACCAGTCCACGTCGCCCGGCTTGTCGATGATGCCGTTGAAGGCGATCGGCAGCGGGCCACTGTAGGCGGTCGCGTGCGCCACATCGTCGTTCGGCTCCTTCTCATTGACGTTTCCGAACGGCGAGATGCGCACCATGTTGAACGACGGCGCGCTAAGACCCTTGCGCTCAGCAAACACGCCGAACTTGAAACGGTTGGGCTGCGGCAGGCTGAAGGTCTGCATGAAGTCGCCGTTGGCGTCGCCGAGAAATTTCACTTCAAGCGACTCGCCGGCCTTGCCGCCGGGAGGAAACACCGCGCTGGGCCGCGGGAAGCTGCCGATGTGGACACGATAGGGGTTTCCGCTGCCGCCGTAGCTGGTTTCGCGGACCTCGATGAAATACTCGCCGTCCGCCGGAGCGATGATCGTCGCGTAAGTGTCTTGAATGAAGAGCGCGGTGTCGTCGGCCTTCGCGAGCACCTTGCCGTGCTTGTCGAGAATGGCGACGTAGGGATCGAACATCGTGCGACCGAGGCGCATGCCTTCGACTTCCACCGAGAGCGGCTCGCCCTTCTTCACCTCGACGGAGTAGTAGTCCACGTCCTCGTTGCCCATCGTGCCGAGCACGGTCGAGTTCAGCGCGATCTTCTGCGCCTTGTCGATCGTGTTGTTCGGCTCCTTCTCCTCGACTTGGGGAAACGGCCCGACAGTGAACGTGCGGAAATCCGAGACGCCGGTCTTGGTGCGAACGCGAACCTTGTGCTCGCCGAGCGGGCAGTCGGCGTCGAGCTTCACCCGCGCGAGAACGTAGTTGTCCTTTGTCTCCTTCAGCTCCAGCACCTTCACGCCCGGCTCGTAGAAGATGACCTCCTCGGCGTCGGCGAGGCGCGCGCCGTTGAACTTCAGCTCGGCCTCGGTGCCGCGCTGAAGGCCGCTGGGCGTGGTGTTTTGCAGCGACGGGGCGACCGCGCTGGCGTTCACGACGCAGGCGGCCAGCAGGGCGAGGGACAACTTTTTCATGTTTTAAGTAAAACAGGGCAACGCCGTGCGACGGACATTGCCCTGCCTTGGTTCAGTTAAGTGTTCGACGGAAACGCCATGCGTTTCGAGGCCAGCTCAGGCGAGCAGTTCCTTCTCGACGTGGCCGTCAATGACGATGGCCTGCGGACGGCTGCCCGGCGACATGAGCCGGCGCTCCGGGTCAATGCCGATGAGGCTGTAAACCGTCGCCGAGTAATTGCTGACCGTGAGCGGGTCGTTCTCCGGCTCCGCGCCCTGGGCGTCGGAGGAGCCGTGGATGTAGCCGCGCTTGATGCCGCCGCCGGCCATGACGATCGAGAAGACCTTGGGCCAGTGGTCGCGGCCGGCGGTCTGGTTGATCTTCGGCGTGCGGCCGAATTCGGAAGTGACATAGACAAGCGTGTTGTCGAGCATCCCGCGCTCGTCGAGGTCGCGGATGAGCCGGGCAAACGCGCGGTCGAAATTGGGCATCTGGTTTTCCATCGAGCGCTTGATGCTGTCGTGCATGTCCCAGCCGCCGTAGGTCATGGAGACGAAGCGCACGCCAGACTCCACAAGGCGACGGGCCAGCAGCATCCGCTGCCCGGCGGTGTTGCGGCCGTATTCGTCCCGCAGCTTGGAAGTCTCCTTCTCGATGTCGAACGCCTCGCGGGCCTTCTCCGAGGAGATCAGGCTGTAAGCGCGTTGGTAGAAGGTGTCCATGCCGTCGAGCGCGTCGGTCTTCTCCAACTTGGAGAAGTGCTCGTCCACGGCGGCGCGCATCGAGCGGCGGGTGGCGAAACGCTTGTCATCAATGCCATTGGGCAACGTGAGGTCGCGAACCCTGTAGCCGCTGCTCGCCGGATCGGCCCCGAGGCTGAACGGCGCGAACGCCGAGCCGAGATAGCCGGTGCCGCCGTTGGCGGTGACCGACGGAATCGCCACGTAGGGCGGGAGATTGTTGCGCGGTCCCAGTTCGTGCGAAACCACGGAGCCGAAGCTCGGATAAACCAGCGCCGGGCTGGGACGGACGCCGGTCATCATGTTGTGCGTGCCACGCTCGTGCGCCGCCTCGCCGTGCGTCATGGAGCGGACGACCGTGATCTTGTCGGCGATCTGCGCGGTGTCCTTCATCAGCTCGGAGAAATACACGCCGTCGAGCTTGGTCTTCACGGTGCCGAGCGGCCCGCGATACTCGATGGGGGCATACATCTTCGGGTCGAAGGACTCCTGATGCGCCATGCCGCCCGGCAGGTAAATGTTGATGACGTTCTTGGCCTTGCCTTCCTTGGAGGGGATCGCCTCGTAGGCCTGCGCCTTGAACACGTCGCCGAGCGTCAGCCCGAGCGTGCCCAGCGCGCCAACCTGGAGGAAATTGCGGCGGGAGGAATAAAAGCTGTGGTCGGCAGAATTGCACCAGCGAGGTTGATAATTGCTCATACAGTTTTTTCTAAGTTTCTCGTCTGCATTGCCTGACGGAGCCGAGTCAGCATTATTCGATGCTGGATAAAAAATGTTGCGTTTTTTTTCAAAACATTTCGCCGGAGCGTCGAAAAAAACGGCGCGAAGCTCTCCCAAGCAACGTTCGCCCTCCTCAAACACCACAGCGCCGCCACCGCCAGTCCAGCTCCGTGCGGGTCATTGCGCCCAGCTTGAACGGCTCTGAAATCCGCAGCCCCTCCACCCAGAAAATCCGTCCGTCCACCGCCTCGGCCAGGAGCAGCCGATGACGCTCGCGCGTGGGAATCTTCGCGTTGGTGAAAAGGTCTTGCAGCTTCGTTGGACGCGCGATGCCGCTCGGCTGGAAACGGTCGCCGGGCCGCCAGTGCCGCAGCAGAACGCGCGCGCCAACCTTGTCCGCGTCGAAACGTTCGTGGTTCTTCGCACGAAGAATCGCGGTGCCTGGAGCACGCGGTCGGGTTCGCCATTTCACTTCAACACCATCGAGCGACACTGAGCCACGCGCGGGCAGTGGCGAGAGCGATCTGGTCCCGGAGTCATCCTGCGTCGGCGTGGCAGATTGTTGTGACACGCAGCCAGACACAGCATCCCGCACCAGCCAGCCGCCGTGCCACGAGTGTTTCACGCCGGGCTGGAGCCGGAGCCGCTCCACCAGCTCAAAGTCGGCGGCGAGATCGAGTCGCGTCAATTCGAGGCAGGCGCATTGCCGCTGCACCGCGACGGGCAGACGGCCAAACGCTGCGCGCGTTTTTCTCCGCAGCCATTCCCGCGCGGCGGCCTGCGCGAACTCCGCCTCGGCGCCGACAATTTCCATCGTGCGCAAGACCGTGCGTTCCAAGCCAGGTTGATAATGTTCCCGCAACAGCGGCAGTAGTTCGCGCCGGACGCGGTTGCGCAGGATGTCCTGCGACTCGTTCGAGACATCCTCGCGGAAACGAATCTGTTCCTTACGCGCAAACTCCATCAGTGCGGTCTTCGACTGGTCGAGCAGCGGGCGAATAAGCGCCACCGACTTGTCCACCGGCGAAGCGCTCCGCCATCTCATCCCCACCAAGCCACCGCCAGCGCCACGCAACAGGCGGAGGAAAAAAAGTTCCACCTGATCATCCGCGTGGTGCGCCAGCGACACGGTGTTCAAGCCGAGCCGCTTCGCCGTCCGCGCAAGAAATTCATGTCGCAACTCGCGCGCCGCCATTTCGACGGACCAGCTTCGCTCATGAGCCAACGTCCGCACATCGCCATTTTCCACCACGCAGTTCAGGCCAAGTTTCTGTGCAGCCCGCTGCACGAACCGCGCATCACCATCGCTCGCCGCGCCGCGCAACCGATGATTGAAATGCGCCACCACCAGCCGCCAACCGCGCTCCGATGCGAGCGTGTGCAACACCCGCAGCAAGACCATCGAGTCCACTCCACCCGACACCGCCACGAGCACGCCTCCGCCAGCCTTGAGCAGCGCACGCTGGCGGATGCTGGTGTTCACATGGGCAACGAGCGCGTGCATGGCGCGATGCTAAGCCAGAGGCAGATTATCTCAAGCCGATTGCCCGGCGTGAACGGCAAAACTTCTCATTGACGGCCCCGCGCGCGGCACTAGTTTTCATCGTGACAGCACCCGACCAGAGCACATGAAAACCATGCGCCCAGCCTCACTCAAACTTGGTGGTTTCACGCTCATAGAATTACTCGTCGTCATCGCCATCATCGCGATCCTCGCGGGGATGCTTCTGCCCGCGCTGGCCAAGGCCAAGCAGGCCGGCCGGGGCGGCGTGTGCGCGAACAACAGCAAGCAGGTCATTCTCGCGGTGAACCTGTATCACAGCGACCACGATGACTTCCTCCCGGGCGGCATGGGCACCGCGTTCTATCCCCGCATCATGCGCGCAGACTTGGATCTGGCCAACCGCGTCTATGGAGCCTTCTTTCTGCGCGGCTACCTTGGCCTGGCGGCCACCAACACGTGGCCCACGACCGCACAGGAGGCGAAGGTCGCCCGCTGTCCGGCATTGTATGGGGAGTCGCACTTCACCGGCAGTTTCCTCAACGCCGTCAGCCGCTACGAACTCCGTTTCAACGACCGGCCCGTGGACTAGCGCAACGCGAATGTCACCCTCATGTGGGGCCGGCTCACCGGCGTGAACGCCTTCACTGGTGCGGCCTCGGCCTGGGCACCCTCCAAGCGCGTCCAGCAGTGGCCGCAGCCCACGCGCAACTTCGTCACCTCGGACATGAGCACCAACGTCGTCGGCATCGACGTCAACGCCCCGCCCGGCTACTACGATGACCCCACGCGCTACACCGGCCAGATCACCAAGCGCGGAGCCCACGGCGGACGCCTGATGTGGACCTTCATGGACGGCAGCGTCGCGAAGGCCAAACCGGTGAGCGGCCCCAACGCCGACGGGCGCTTCATCAACAACGCCACACTGGGCATCACCAACTTCTTCAACTTTTAGGCCGTCATTGGCCCAGCAGCCACGGCGCACCGACCGCCTCGCCCAGCCCGCGCAACGTCTTGCGCATCTCCTCGGAGAGCGGAATCCCGTTTCGCCGCCGGAGCGCCAGTTGTTCATGCTCTGGATCGCCCGCCACCAGCACCGGCTGGCTTTCGTCCGCGCGACGACTCCCGCGAAGCGCGGTCAGAGTTGAATCCAGACTCGATTCAAACTCGCCTTCTTCGGTGAACGCCTTCGGGTCCAGCGCCAGGAAGAAATGGCCGACGTTGTGCCGGGGCGCGTCGGGATGCTCTTTCGGACGCGTCGCCGCGAAGAACGCACCGCTCAACGTCGTGGACAAGATCTCCACCATCGTCGCCAGCCCATAGCCCTTGAAGCTGCTCATCTCGGGCAACCCGCCCAGCGGCGTGAGCCGGATGCTCTTCACCGCCGCTGCCGCGTCCGTGAGCGGCTGGCCATTTGCGTCCATCGCCCAGCCGGGTCGCAGTTCCTTCCCGTGCCACGCGGCCATTTTCACCTTGTTGAACGCCACCGTGCTCGTCGCCATGTCGAGGCAGAACGGCGGGCCGCTCTTGCACGGCGCTGCGAAGGCAATCGGATTCGTGCCGAGCATCGCGTCCGCGCCGAATGTCGGCACAATGCCCGGCCGCCACGTCGCGCTCGTCACGTAGCCGATCAAACCGCGCTCCGGCGCCATCATCGCGTAAGCGCCCGCCGCGCCGAAATGGTTCGAGTTCCGCACTGACACCACGCCCACGCCGCACTTTGTGGCCTTGTCCATCGCCAGTCGCATCGCCCGTTGCGACGGCAAGTGGCCGAGACCTCCATCGCCGTCCACCAGCGCGGTCACGGAAGTCTCGCGCACCACACGCGGCTGCGGACGCACGGTGAGTTTGTTCGAGCGGCGATACTCGTCGTAGAGCGTCATCGTCGAGACGCCGTGCGACTCGATGCCACGCAAGTCGGCGTAAAGCATCACCTCCACCGTCGCGGCGATGCTCTCGTCGTCGAGTCCCCACGCGCGCAGGATGGCGGCGGCTTGGGCGGCCAGTTGTTCAGGCGGAAATAACTTCATGACTTGAACTTCGCCGCCAGCGCCTCGCTGCCGCGCGCCAAGATTCCCAAGTCCGAGCCGACGGCGACAAATGTGAAACCCTGCTTCAGCCAATGCCGCGCGTCTTCCTCGACCGGTGCGAGAATGCCCGCCGCCTTTCCGGTCTTGAGGATGCGTGGCAAGGCCTCCTCAATCAACGCCTTCACTTCGGGATGGCGGTTATTTCCCAGGTGCCCCATGTCCGCCGCGAGATCGCTCGGGCCGATGAACAGTCCGTCCACCCCTTCCACCGCGCCGATGGCCTCGATCTGACTCAGCGCCGCGCGCGTCTCCAGTTGCACCAGCACGCAGACCTCGTCATTCGCGCGCTGATAATAGTCCGTCACCCTCCCCCACTGGTTCGCCCGATGCGTCACCGCGACGCCGCGAATTCCCTGCGGCGGATAGCGCACGGAGCGGGCGGCAGCGCGGGCCTCGTCCGCGTTCTGCACCCACGGCACGAGGAAGTTCTGCGTGCCGATGTCGAGGAAGCGCTTGAACAGAATGGCATCGTTCCACGCGATGCGCACCACCGGCGACGCCGTGCCGCCGACGCACGCCTGCAAGTGATTGAAGACCGCCGGCAACTCGTTCGGCGCGTGCTCGGTGTCAATCAGCAGCCAGTCAAACCCCGCGCCCGCGATGACCTGCATCGTGAGACTGCTGCACAGGCTGCTCCACAGACCAATCTGCGGACGCCCGGCACGCAGGGCTTGCTTGAACGGATTCGGCGGCAATGTGGTTTTCATGAAAAGCTTCGCCGGGAGAAACACCCGCCCGCGCAAACACGCAAGCAGTTTCTCGCCGGGATTCCCGCCGACCACGCTTGCCCGCACCGGTTTCACATGTTACGGGACGCCGTGCCGGATTCACGCCGCCCATCCTTTCACCGCCGTCCGCCGCGCCGGTTTGTCCCCGAGAACCCGGACTTCGCGGACTCCGCCGACGCGTCCCTCACGCCGGCCGATCCCTTCCGCTGGCTCAAGCTCGCCACCGCCATCGTCTCACAAGCCTCCCGCGCACGCCCCGCCGACTCCGTGCTCCGCCAGGCCCTCCGTGACACCCACGGGCTGGCCAAGGAAACCACCGCCCAAGTCAGCCAGGCCGTCTTCTCCTACTTCCGCTGGCGCGGGTGGCTGGATGCCTCCCTCAAGCTCGAATCCCAAGTCCGCAGCGCGCTCGAACACACCGCCGAGTTCGCCATGGCCCCGCACTCCTTCCGCGACGCGGACCTGCTCGCGCGCACGCTCCCTGCCTGGGTGAACGACGCCGTGCCCGTGAGCGCCCCGTGGCTGCGCGCCATCCAGGCCGAGCCGCCGCTCTGGCTCCGCGCAAAGCCCGGCCGCCTCCGCGCCATTGCGCAAGTCCTCGGCCACACGCGCACGGGCGCGCTGCCGGACGCGCTCGCTTACGCGGGCGAGGAAAACTTGTTTCGCACGCCCGAGTTTCACGCCGGCGAGTTTGAGATTCAGGACATCGCCTCCCAGGCCGTCGGCATGGTCTGCGCGCCGAAGCCCGCCGAGACGTGGTGGGACGCGTGCGCCGGCGAGGGTGGCAAGCTGCTGCATCTCTCCGCCCTCATGCACGGCAAGGGCCTCCTCTGGGCGAGCGACCGCGCCGAGTGGCGGCTGAAGAAACTCAAGCTCCGCACCGCCCGCGCGCGGTGCTTCAACTACCGCGCCGCACTTTGGGACGGCGGCGCGAAGCTCCCCACCAAGACCCGCTTCGACGGCGTGCTCGTGGACGCCCCGTGCAGCGGCCTCGGCACCTGGCAGCGCAACCCGCACGCGCGCTGGACGATGACGCCCGAGGATGTGCGTGAGCTGGCGTCAGTGCAAACCCGGCTTCTCCATCACGTGGCATCGTCCGTGAAGCCCGGAGGCCGGCTCGTCTATTCCGTGTGCACGCTTGCGCGCGCCGAGACGGAGGAGGTCGCCGCCGCGTTCGGCGCCGCGCACCCGGACTTCGCGCCCTTGCCGACGCCGAATCCCTTTCACACCAACGAGCCTCCCCGCGCGCAGCACACCCTCTGGCCGCAGGCCACCGGCGGCGGCGGGATGTTCATCGCCGCCTGGCAACGTCCCCGGTAGCGGCGGTCCATGACCGCCGGGCCACCGCCCCTTGCCATCCGGCGGCGACGGCGCACCGCGCGCTGGAAGATGCTTGCCAGGCGACTGTGCCGTGACTACTCTGCCAGCGGACATGACCCCCAGGCGCTTTCGCGTTGCGTTCTCCTTTGCCGGAGAAAAGCGGGACTTCGTCGCCCAAGTCGCAGCCCAACTGGCCGCGCGATTTGGCGAGGAACAAATTCTCTACGACAAATATCACGAGGCGGAGTTCGCGGAACCCAATCTCGCCTTTACGCTTCCCAACCTCTATCGCGAGCAGGCCGACCTCATCGTCGCTGTCTTCTGCCGCGACTACGAACGCAGGGAATGGTGCGGCTTGGAGTGGCGGGCCATCTTCTCCCTCATCAAGGCTGGCACCACCAAGCCGATCATGCTCACCCGCTTCGACCAGGTGGACGGCCAAGGACTGCATGGCCTGGCCGGCTTCGTCGAACTTGACGCCAAATCGGCCGAGTCCGCCGCCGCACTGATTTTAGAACGTCTTGCCATTAACGAAGGTCATCCCAAGGACCACTACACCCAGCCCGCCTCTCCGCCTGCCTCCGCCCCCTCCGCCGCCATCCCCAACAACCTCCCGCGCCTCCAGCCCTTCTTCGGACGCGAGCAGGAACTCGCCGCCATCCGCGACGCCCTCGACCCCGCCAACCGCTCGTGGGGCACGCTCATTGACGGCCCCGGCGGCATGGGCAAGACCTCCCTTGCCATCCGCGCCGCCCAGCTCGCCGAGCCAGCCCAGTTCGACCGCATCATCTTCACCTCCGTCAAGGACCGCGAGCTGGATGACGACGGCGTGCGTTACCTCGATGCGAAGCTCATCCCCGGCCTCCTGGAGATGTTCAGTGAGCTCGCCCGCGAGCTGGGCCTCATTGACTTCGGCAAATCCGCCGAGGCCGACCGTCCCCGGCTCCTCCTCGAAGCCCTCCGCCCCCTCAAAGTCCTCCTCATCCTCGACAATCTGGAGTCCCTCACCAAAGCCGAGCGCGACCAGCTCTTCACCTTCGTCAAACGCCTCCCCACGGGCTGCAAGGCCATCCTCACCAGCCGTCGCCGCATCGGGTCCGGCGCGGACGCGCTCATTCTGGAGCAGCTCTCCCGGGACGCCGCCCTGCAAACGCTCGCGGAACTGGCGAAGCGCAACAAACTCCTCGCGAAGACGAGCGAGGCCGAGCGCATCGTCCTCCACACCCAGACGGGCGGCAACCCGCTGCTGTTGCGCTGGACCGCTGGCCAACTGGGCCGGGGCTGTTGCCGCAAGTTCACCGATGCCATTGACTATCTGCGGAGCTGTCCCGCAGACAATGACCCGTTGGAATTTGTCTTCGGCGACCTCGCGCGGGAGTTCACCCCGGAGGAAACCAAGGTGCTGGCGGCCCTGACCTACTTCACCCAACCCGCCACCGTGGAGCACATTGCCGCCGTGGCCGGTGCCGAGGTCGGCGCGCAGGTAGGGCGGGCTGTCCTCAGCCCGCCGCTGGACGCCGCTGCGTCTCCAGATGCCGCAAACAACCCAACCGCAGGCGGCGCGGTGAGGACACCGCGCCCTACCAGCGCCTTCGACCTCGCCGCTGTGGAGCTGGCCCTGCGCGGGCTGGCCTGCCGCTCGCTGGTGGTGCCGGACCAGGAGGAAAAGGCCTACACCCTCGTCCCGATGGTCGCGGACTTCCTGCGGAAAAAGCGCCCCGATGTCGTCGCCGCGACAGGCCAACATCTGGAACAGCGCGCCTATGCGCTCATTCTGGAAAATGGCTTTAGGGAGCACGACCGCTTCCCGGTCCTTGATGCCGCGTGGCCCAGCGTGGCCCCGGCCATCCCGCTCTTTGTGGCCGGGCCAAATGAGCACCTTCAAATCGTGTGCCATGCTCTCTCAGGCTTCCTCAATTTTACTGGCCGCTGGGATGAATGGCTCTCGCTGAATCTCCAAGGGGAAGAAAAGGCCGTGGCTGCCGGGGATTGGAACAATGCCGGCTGGCATGCCAAGGACGCCGGATGGGTCCATTATCTCCGACAACAGGGCGATGAAGTGCTGGCTTGTGCCGAGCGGGCAGCGGCCCACTGGACCGCGGCGAAAGCCGGAACCAGGGAACAGGCAATTGCCAGCCATCTCCGCAGCATTGGCCATCAATTCAAACAGGATTACTCCGCCGCCCTCACTACCGCGCGTGAGGGCCTCGAATTGCAACGCACCCAGTCTGCCGAGAGTGAGGATATGGCCATCAGCCTAAATTACGTGGCGGGGATTGAGCAGCAAATGAAGGATTACCCGGCAGCGGAGCGGGATTATCGCGAGGCCCTGCGGATTGCCCGCAAAGTGAAGCATGGTGAGGGCGTGGCTAGCTGCATCGGCAATCTGGCAAACTTGGCGCTGAACCGCGAAGATTGGCCGGGCGCGGAGGCGTTGGCACGGGAGGCCTTGCCTCTCTCCGAGAAAGTCGAGCGCAAGGAGCTGATTGCTGGGGACAACTGTCGCCTCGCGAAGGCACTGGTGCAACAGGGCAAACGTGTTGAGGCGCTGCCTCATGCGCGGAAGGCGGTGGAGCTTTTCACCCAGCTTGCCTCGCCAGACCTCAAGGAAGCGCAGGCGATACTTCAGGAGTGCCAAGCATGAAACCCACGACTGCCATGCTCCGGGGAGCGCACGCGTCCCGCGTGCGGTTTTTGGCGTCGCGCCAGGCTCATCAAGGCATCCCCACGCGCCCAGCGCGGTCGGACGCCTCCCCTCTCCCAGCGGGAGAGGGCCAGGGTGAGGGAGAGAGGGTGGAAGTCCTTCCGTGCGCAGGCAGACCCACTACTTCGCAGCCGTTCTTCCTCACCCCCACCCTCTCCCGCCCGGCCTCCGTAGCAGCGCCGATGCTACTGCAAAGGGTGGACTGGGAGAGAAATTTCAACGAACAACAACGGCCGGTTCCCACACGTTCGGGTTCTTGCTCGGCACCAAGTCGTGCTCGCCGAAGAGGGGGACGGGGAATTCGCTCGGCGCGGCGGGGTCGCAGTGGCGCGCGCGGTTCGGGCCGGTGAGCTTCTGCGCGTCAATCTTCCGCTGGAGCGTCATGAAGGCGTGGATGAGTGCCTCCGGTCGCGGCGGACAGCCGGGGATGTGGACATCCACCGGGATGTATCTGTCTATGCCCTTGAGCACGTTGTAGCCCTGCTTGAAGGGGCCGCCGCTGATGGCGCACGCGCCCATGGCGATGACATATTTCGGCTCGGGCATCTGGTTGTAGAGCCGCACGACTTGCGGGGCCATCTTCTTGGTAACGGTGCCGGCGACGATCATCAGGTCCGCCTGCCGGGGCGAGGGGCGGAAGACTTCCGCGCCGAAACGCGAGAGGTCGTAGCGCGCCATGCTCGCGGCCATCATCTCGATGGCGCAGCAGGCGAGGCCGAAGGAGAGCGGCCAGACGGAGTTCTTGCGGCTCCAGTTGTAAAGCTCCTCGAGCTTCACGACGTAGATTCCTTGTTTGCCGAGTTCGTTTTTGAGGCCGTCGTCCATGTCGGAAAGTATGAAGGATGAATTATGAATGATGAAGGACGTCAACGGCGGGCGACTTGGTTCGGTTCATACTTCGTCCTTCACACTTCATCATTTCCACGTAAGCACTCCCTTCACCCACGCCCAGGCCAGTCCCTCGACCAGCAGCAGCACGAACACCAGCATCGCCAGGCTCGCGCCGACAGACAGGCCGGTGAACGCCACGCAGAAGGGCAGCAGGAAAATCGTCTCCACGTCGAAGATGAGGAACAGGATGCCGTAGAGGTAATACTCCGACTTGAAGGCCACCCAGGCGTCGCCCTTGGATTCGAGGCCGCACTCGTAAGTCGCGTTCTTCATCTCGCCAGGCTTCTGCGGGGAGAACAGCTTCGCCCACAGCCACGCGAGGATGAGCGGCCCGACGGCGAAGCCGACCGCCATCACGAAGAAGACGAGCAGGAAGAGGTAAGGATGTTTGTCGGATCCCATGACATTCAGTTCGCCTGCGGGTTGTGACGGTGCAGGCCGACCTCGTGCGCGATGTCGTCGAACTCCTCGCGCGAGACCTCTTCGAGCTGCTTGCCCTTCTGCTGGAGCTTCTCGTTGATCTTGATGGCCTTCTCGGTCATCTGCTCGTGCGTCTCGTGCGAGCCGCCGACGAGCGCGAAGTTCGGGCCCGTCGTCATTCGCTTGTGCCCGTCTGAATCAAGTCCGACGCCGAGGATGACTGCCTTGGCCTGCTTGGACTTCTTAACTGGTTTCGACACGCGCGCGAAATTAACGGGCAGGCTTCAAACTGCAAGGCGCAAGTCAGCTCCTGCTCACAGCGAAGCCAGAATCTGCTCCGCCGCTGCACGCGGATTCGGCGCGGCGCAGATGGGCCGGCCGATCACCAACCAACTCGCTCCGGCTGCCATCGCCTCTTTCGGCGTAAGCGTGCGCTTCTGGTCGTCCGTCTTGCTGTCGGCGGGTCGGATGCCCGGCGTCACAAGCTGGATGTGCGACGGAAGGATTTGCCGAAGACGCGTGATTTCCAAGGGCGAACAAACCAGCCCGCCCAAGCCCGCCTTCGCTGCGAGACTCGCGAGCCGCTCGACTTGGTTGCCCACATCGTGCGGCACGCCGACTTCCAAGAGGTCGTTCGTGTTCAGGCTCGTCAGCACCGTGACGCCGAGCACGAGCGGCTGCGTCTTGCCGGTGCGCAGCGCGATTTCCTCCGCCGACTTCTGCGCCGCCTGCATCATGGCCAGACCGCCGCTGGTGTGGATGGTGAGCATCTGCACATCGAGCCGCACCGCTGCTTCCACAGCCTTCGCAACGGTGTTGGGAATGTCGTGGAACTTGAGGTCGAGGAAGACTGACGCTCCCGTGTCACGAATGCGCCGCACGATGTCCGGCCCTGCTGCGACGAAGAGTTCCTTGCCCACCTTGAACACCCCGACGACCGGTGCGAGCTGCTGCACGAGCGCGAGGGCCGACTCCAAGTGCGGCACGTCGAGGGCGACGATGATGGGATTATGCGGCTGGCTCATAGTCATGGTGAAACTACCGGCAACACTCCCCTGCCCTGCGGCTCACCACAAAAAAGACTTTTGCTCCGCGAGCATCATCTCGCCGTCCCAAAGAGTCACGCGCCAAGCAGACACGCCGCCGAGCTGCTGATAAGCTTCTTTGTCCAAAGTCACTACCGACCATGCGCTGCCGCCCCAGCCTGGCTTCACGGCTGCTTCGATCATCTTCGGTTGTGTCCCCGGCTTCGCCCCGCGCGCCTCGACACGGATGCGGAGATTCGCCGGTTTGCCGTCGGCTGACCAGTTGACATCGAACCGCAGCGCGCTGATTTCCGCTGGATTCTTGCGCAAGTGCGCCTGATACGCGTCGCGCTCGTAGAGGCTCGGCGAGAGCGAGTGCTTGCCATCCTTGTCCAGAAAGTGCGGCAGCACCTTGAGCACCTTGCCGCCGCCCGCTTGGGCAAAAGCGGCGCCGAGGAAAAGCAGAACGGCAACCAGTCCAGACGCGCGACGCATGGCTGGAGGATACCGGCCCGCATTACGAAGACAACGGGATTTCGCGGCGGCGCTCTGTTCAATGCGCGCACTGCGAGCCGGAGGCTTGCGCGGAATTCCATCTGCGGCTATTGCACTCCCGCCCCGGCACCCGCGCCGCGCACCCATGAGCGACATCCTTGTAATCGGCCACCGCAATCCCGACACCGACGCCATCTGTTCGGCCATCGGCTACGCGGAGTTCAAGCGCCGCACCGGGATGCGCAACGTCGTCGCCGCGCGCTGCGGCGACACCAACGACCGCATTGACTTCGTCCTAAAATCATTTCTCGTCCCGCCGCCGCGCTTCGTCTCCGACGTTTCGCCCAAGGTCCGCGACGTGATGCAGCCCAACGTCATCGCCGTGCCGCCCACCGCGTCCGTCTCCGAGGCGCTGGGCATCATGGACGACCGCAACATCCGCGTGCTGCCTGTGCTCAACGAGGACCGCACCTGCCGCGGGCTGCTCTCGCTCTTCAAGTTGAGCAAGTTCTTCTTCCCCGCCGGCAGCCGCCTCTTCGACTCGCGCCGCGTGCTCTCCTCCATCCGCAATCTCGCGCGCACGCTCGAAGGCAAGATGCTCTTCTCCGTTGAACCAGACCGCGAGGAAGACCTCATCCTCATGGTCGGCGCGATGAGTTTGGAATCCTTCTCCGAACGCCTCGCCAGTTACCCGCACGACAAGCTCATCGTCGTTGTCGGCGACCGCTGGGACATCCAGAATCTCGCCATCCGCGAGCGCGTGCGCCTCGTCATCGTCACCGGCGGCCTGCAAGTCGAGCCAAAGACCATCGAGGCCGCGAAGAAGAATGAAGTCAGCCTCGTTCTCTCGCCACACGACTCCGCCACCACCTCGATGCTCTGCCGTGGCGCGATTCCCGTGAGCCATATGTTGCACGAGCACTTCCTGAGTTTCCGTGAAGACGAATCGCTCGCCGAAGTGCAGCCCGTCGCGACCGCGTCGGCCTTCCAGGCGTTTCCCGTCGTGGACCAGACGGGCCGCACCGCGGGCATCCTGTCCAAGTCCGACTTCCTCAAGAAAGTGGACCGCAAGCTCATCCTCGTGGACCACAACGAGCTTTCGCAGGCCGTCGCCGGCGCGGACAAGGTCGAGATTCTGGAGATCATTGACCACCACCGCATCGGCGCACTGACCACGCAGCAGCCCATCCTCTTCCGCAATGAACCCGTCGGCTCCACCAGCACCATCGTGGCGGACTGCTTCTTCCGCTACGGCGTCGAGCTGCCGCAGAGCATCGCGGGCCTGCTGCTCGCCGGCCTCGTCTCCGACACGCTCAACCTCACGTCGCCCACCACGACCGCGCGCGATGCGGAAATCCTCGCCAAGCTGGAGCAGATTTCCGGCGTCAACGCCACGGAGTTCACCGAGAAACTCTTTGCCTCCGGCTCCGTGCTCACCACCAAGCCCGCCGCGCAGGCCATCACCACCGACTGCAAGGAATACGTCGAGAACGGCCGCGCCTTCAGCGTCGCGCAGATCGAGGAGCTGGGCTTCAACCAGTTCTGGAAGCGCAAGGCCGACGTGCTGGCCGCGCTCGAGGAGCACCGGCGGGAGAAGGGTTATTCCTTCGCCGCGCTGCTCGTGACCGACGTGGTGCAGCAAGGCTCCCTCCTACTGCTCTCCGGCGCGAAGGCCTTCCTCGACCAGGTGGACTACCCCAAGCTCGAACCCGGCATCTTCCAGCTCGACGGCGTCGTCTCCCGCAAGAAGCAGCTCCTCCCGTATCTCACGCACGCGCTGGCGCAGGTGAAGGGGTGAGGAAGGCCACTGTGTTCCTTAGTCGCAGGCTTCAGCCTGCGCGTGAAGACGCGATTCCGACGCTCAACCTGAAGATTGCGACTACGAAAACGCCTCCCCGCTTGCCGCGCTGCGGCCCTCTGTTACGGTTTCCGCAATGAGTTTTGTCGCCGAGTTCAATGCACTGCCGATAGAGGCGCTGGAGGAGTTGTCCCAGCGCGCTTCGCCGACGGAGGCGCGGGCCGCCCTGGGCAGGACGCAGTTGTCGCTGGATGATTTCGCGCGGCTGCTGTCGCCGGCGGCTTCACAACTGCTCGAACCGCTCTGCCAGCGGTCGCAGGCGCTCACGCAGCAGCGGTTCGGCAAGGTCATCCGGCTCTTCGCGCCGCTCTACTTGTCCAACGAGTGCATCAACAACTGCGCCTACTGCGGCTTCTCGCGCGACAACCCGATCTTGCGCGTGACGCTGGCCGTCGAGGAGGTCCGGCGCGAGGCGCAGGCGCTCAAGGCGCAGGGTTTCCGCAACCTGCTGCTGGTCGCGGGCGAGCATCCCAAGTTTGTCTCGGGCGATTACCTGGTCGCGTGTGTCCGCGCGCTGCACGAGGAGTGGCCGAGCCTTTCCCTCGAAGTCGGACCGATGGAAGTGGAGGAATACCGGCCCATCGTGGCGGCGGGCGCGGAGGGGCTGGTGGTGTATCAGGAGACTTACGACCGCGGCATCTACGAGCGGATGCACACGGCGGGGCCGAAGCGGAACTTCGACTGGCGGCTGGAGACGGCGGAGCGCGCGTATCAAGCGGGCTTCCGCAGGCTGGGCATCGGCGCGCTCTACGGGCTGGCGGACTGGAGACGCGAGGCGTTGAGCGTGGCGACGCACGCGCAATATCTGCTGCGGCATTGCTGGAAGGCGCAGTTGACCATCTCGTTGCCGCGCCTGCGTCCCTGCGCGGGCGAGTTCGAGCCGCTCACGACGATGACGGATCGCGAACTGGTGCAGCTCGTCGCGGCGTTTCGGCTGTTGCTCCCGGATGTCGGCCTCGTGCTCTCGACGCGCGAGCCGGCGAAGCTCCGCGACGGATTGTTCCCGCTCGGCATCACGCTCGCCAGCGCGGGCAGCCACACGGAACCGGGCGGCTACACGGGCGCGGGCCGCGAGAACATCCATCGCACCGAGCGCGGGCGCATCGTGGAGCTGGCGTCCGGGGCGAGCGAGTGGGCGCCGGTGGTGAACCACGCGACGAACGCGACGGGACAGTTTGAAATTGCGGACGAGCGTTCGCCGGAGGAGATTGCGGACCTCATCCGCCGCCTCGGTTATGAACCGGTCTGGAAAGACTGGGATGCGGCGTTGAGCGCGTGACCATGAAACTGCCGCTTGTCCTCGTCGCCCTGCTCCTCAGCGCGTGGCGTCCTGTCATCGCGCAAACTTACGGCCCGCCACCGCCGGCTTCCGGGCCGCTCACCTGCGTCGTCTGCGCGAAGCCGCTCACGGGGAAGTATTTCATCCACAATCAGACGAACAACATCTGCCCCGACTGCGCCAAGCTGGAGACACGCTGCTCGTTGTGCGGCCTGCCGGTGAAGAACGCGACCACCAGAACCTCCGACGGACGGATTTTCTGCCGCGCCGACGCGACGAACGTGGTCGTGGCCGACGAGGAGGCGGGCAAGCTCTTCACGCAGGCGCGCGGCGAATTGAACGCGCTCACCGAAGGAGCGCTCACGCTGCGCAGCCCCGAGGTGGCCGTGAAGCTGGTGGACGTGGACTACTGGAATCCAAAGCCGGGCGCCGAGACGACCAACGCGATGCACCGGCTGGGCTTTTCCATCAGCCGGCCCATCGGCGGCGGGTTCGCGCACAACGTCATCCTGATGAGCGGCCAGTTGCGGGCCACGACGCTCTCCACGTGCGCGCACGAGTTCACCCATCTCTGGCTGAATGAAAACCTGCCGGCGGGCCGCAAGCTCGAGCCTGACACGCGCGAGGCGCTCTGCGAACTGATCGCCTACAAGCTCGCCGTCCGCCGGGGTGACACGAACGAGATCACGCGCATCAAGCAGAACCCTTACACGAAGGGCGTCATCCTCAACGCCATCGAGTTCGACGCGCGCGAGGGCCTGCCGGGGGTGGTGACATGGGTGCGCAGCGGCACCGACGCGGCGCTGCCCACCGCGACCGGCATCGCAAGCGCAACCGCGCCGTCCGCGCCGGAGCCGGTGCGTGAGTTGCGCCCGCCGCCGCCGCC
>CAYZJP010000001.1:48025-92421 GCA_964478755.1 uncultured Klebsiella sp. | reverse complement strand
ACCCAGGTTCGGAACCTGGTCCGGGAAGGGGGGGCCCAAGGCGGATCCCACTGGGGTGACGTCGGGCCGGAGGGGATGATGACGAGGATGCGCCTCGCGCCCCGGGTCCTCCTCGCAGCAGCGACGATCGTGCTCGCCACGAGCTGCAAGCCGAAGGCGGGCGCGACCTGCAAGATCGAGACGAAAGAGGTGTGCGTCGACGCCAAACAGGCGCTCGTGTGCCACGACGGCAAGTCGCCGCCGGGGGTGGACCTCACCAATCTCGTCAGGGTGCTCACGGACGTTCGCAGCCCGACGCAGGTTGACTTCGTCAAGGTTCACAAGGTGTTCAATCCCGACACTTGGTATGTGGACACCAACGGAATCCTGATTGCCGGCACCAATGTGGGAGTCAACGCCCTCGAGGTGAAGTCCATCACCCCGCTGCCCCTCATGCTCGATTTGGCGGGCATTGCCGGCACCCCCCAGCGCCCGGCGGTCAAGGTCAACATGAGCCGAATGTTCGCCAAAACTCCGCCGGAGCAGAACAGGAAATCCGTGACCATTTCGCTCAACACCACCAACTCGGTCAACACGCTGGATTCCACACGCAAGCTGGTGCTGGTGGCAGGCGAGATCGGCGGCACCCCGGAGGCTCCGACGGTGAGTTTCGAGCTGACTGAGCCGGGCAAGGATGCCATCAAATTCACGATGAGCAAGACGCAAGGTTACACCAATGTCATGGATTACTCCGCCCATATCCTCTACACCCGCGAAACCAATCTCGTGTGGCGTGCCGCGCGCGTGGGCCAGCCGCTGGTCTTTGCTGGCGACACCAACATTGTCGTTGAAATCACCCCAACCAACGTGCTAATCAAGGCCATCTCGAATGACAAGCCCACCACGCTACCGCTGGTTTCCGCGACGAACGCTCTGCCGCGCAAACAGCCGTGATTTCGTTTCCGCCAGTTTTCCCGGCCAACTGCTCACCCGCATGAAAAAATCCATCCTCGTTTCCGGCATCTTGTGCCTGCTCACGGTGGCGGTCTGGCCGGCGCCCGCCGGGCCTGACCCCGTCGCCATCGCGGAGGAGGAGGCATTGCGCCGGCAGGAGCGCAAGCTGGTCCTCGACGAGAACCTCTCCCGCGCGCAGCGGCTGCAGAAGGAGAAGAATTTTGCCGACGCCGCCAAGCTTTACGAGGAGGCCATCGGCCACGCCAAATTGCTGTCCGGCGTGCCAGCCGTGGAGAAGCAGTATAAGGACGCCCTGGCGGGTTTGATCCATTGCCGCACCCAGCTCGCCTTCTCATTACAGGAGAAACATGATTTCAAGGGTGCCGCCGCCGAGGTGGACAAGATATTCCCGTTTGACCCGAACAACTCGGGCGCGGAGAGCTTCAAGCGGCTCAACGCCCGCGTGGAGGCCGCGCATCGCGGCCGGCTCGTCAGCCCGGAACTGCTTGCCCGGCAGCCCGAGTTGAGGGAGCAGCAAGCGGAGGTGTATCAACTCGTGCGCGATGGCCAGGCCTATTACCAACTGCGGGAATTCGAAGAGGCCAAGACCCGGCTGGAGCAGGCCATCATCAAGGACCCGGTCAACGAGAGCGCCTACTTCTACCTGCGGCTCGTGATGGAGGCGCAGTTCGACATCGAAAACAAGAAGCGTGAAAAAACCTACGGCGACAAAGTGGTCGAAGTCAGCAAGGAGTGGAACAAGTCCACGAACACCCGTTTGCCAATGCCCAACCTATACTACCGCACCAATAGTCAGGTTCCCTTCCTCACCCACACCAGCAAGGGGGCGCAGCGGATCAACCGCAAGCTGGAAGAGATCGTCTTCCCTGAATTCACGGCTCCCGGCATTCCCTTGCCCGATCTGATCAAGACGGTTCTGGAACCCGACGCCAGAAAGAATGACCCGGAAAAGCAGGGGTTGAACTTCATGATCAATAACGTCGTCAGCGACTATATTTCCCTGAATGCGCCCACTGGTCCGGGTGGTCCCGGTGGCGCGGCCGCCGCCGCTCCCGCCGCTCCGTTGCTTGATCCCATGGGCAATCCCATCGCCGCGGCCACCGGTGGAACACAAAAACCCGACCTCGAAACGGCGATCATCAAGTTGGAAAGCACGCTCAAGGGGCTGACCTTGCGGCAGGTCTTGGATGTCATCTGCAAGACCGCCGAGGTGAAGATGCCGGACGGGCGGGCCGCTGGGTTGAAATACTCTGTCGAGGAATACGCGATCGCCTTCTCACCCAAACTGCCGGAGCAGGCATCGCTGTTCGCGCGCACCTTCAAGGTCAACCCCGACACGTTTGTGCAGGGTCTGGAGAGCGTCGTGGCGCAACCTATTCAGTCCGTCCAGTCCAGCGCTGGTGCCGGTGGCGCAGGTGGTGGCGCAGGTGGTGGCGCAGGTGGTGGCGCAGGTGGTGGCGCAGGTGGGTTGGGAGGTGGCGGTGGGGCCGGTGGACAAAATGCAAGTGGCGCTGGATTTACCATCGCAGGGGTATCGGTGGCTGGTCAGGCCCAAGGCGGCGGCGGCGGCGGCGCTGCTGGTCGGGGCGGTCTGTCCGGCGTGACCACCACCAATCTGACCTCGCTGTTGAATGTTCAGGTGCGCCAGTATTTTCAAGCCGCAGGTGTGGTGAACCTCGGAGTGACCAACGGCCCGGACGCCACCCAAGTGTTCTTCAATGACCGCAACGGACTGCTGATGGTGCGCGCTTCGTTGCAAGATTTGGACATCATCCAGATGGCGATCGAGCTGTTGAATTCCGTCCCGCCGCAGGTGCTCGTGGAGTCAAAGTTCGCCGAGATCAACCAAAACGACAACAAGGCGCTCGGCTTCGACTGGTTCTTGGGCAACACCCGCTTTGGCAATTTTTCCGGGCAGGCCGGTTCCCAGCCGTCGCAGCAAGGCCGCCCCACTGCCGCCAATCCGGTCGGTGTCTTTCCGCTGCCCGCGTCGCCCATCACCGCTCGCTCTTCCGACGGAGATTTGACCAGCGCCGCGTTGCGCAACAACGGCCCGGCCCTCGGAACCATCACCGGCATCCTCACCGACCCGCAGTTCCGCGTCGTGATCCGCGCGCTGGAGCAGCGCGACGGCACCGACGTGCTGGCGGCTCCGAAAGTGATCACGGTCAGTGGTCGCCAGGCGCAGGTCCAGGTGACGGACATTCAGACGATCATCACGGGCATCACCGTCGGGCAGAACGCCGCAGGCGCGGGTGGTGGTGGTGTCGCCGGTGGTGCTGCTGGCGGCGGTGCGATTGGTTCGACCATTCAACCCATTGTTCAGGCGTTGCCCACCGGCCCGGTGCTTGATGTGCTCCCGACAGTAGGGGTGGATGGCTACACCATCAGCATGGCGCTCATCCCTTCCATCACCCAGTTCATCGGCTACGACGCCGTGCCCCCTGAGTTTTCCGGGGCCATCCAGGCTCAGTCCGTCGGTTCGGGCACGGTTGGTGTGTCCCTCACCGCCACGGTGCCCCTGCCACGCACACGCGTCCGCCAGGTTGTCACCCAGTGCGTGGTCTGGGATGCGCAGACTGTGATGCTGGGCGGGCTCATTTCCGAAGACATCGCGAACACCAAGGACAAGATTCCCGTGCTGGGTGATCTGCCACTGCTGGGCCGCCTTTTCCGCAGTGAGACCAAGACCAACAAGAAAAAGAATCTCGTCATCTTCGTCACGCCGACCATCATTGATCCCGCCGGCAACCGCGTGCATACCGATGAGGAGATGCCGTTCGCCGCCAATAGTGTTCCGCGCCAGCCGGGCCTGACACGGAATTGATTCTTTCTCCGGACGCGGTGCCCACCGTCAACCATCAGGAAGGTTGTTCCGCGCTGCCCATTCCCGGCAACCTGCGGTTGCTCATTATGGACGGCCATGCGTATGCCTATCGGGCGTTTCATGCCATCCGCCACCTCAATGCCCCGGACAGCACGCCCACCAACGCCATTTACGGATTCGTCAAGATGCTCGCCAAGATGCGAGCCTTCGTGGCTCCCACGCACTTGGTCGTGATCTGGGACGGTGGCCTCTCCGCCGAACGCACTACGGCGCATCCAGAATACAAGGCACAACGTCCGCCGATGCCGGACAGCCTGGCGCGGCAGTTGGATGGCATCGGCGAGTATCTGCGCGCGGCGGGCGTCACCTCGTGGTGCCGCGACGGCGTGGAGGCGGACGACTGGATCGCGGCGGCGGCGCGGCGCGCGTCTTCGTCGGGGATTTGGGTGGTCATCGCCAGCTCCGACAAGGATTTCATGCAGTTGGTTTCACCGGGCATTGGACTGTTGAACCCGAACGACAAAACTGAGCGCATCTGGACTGAGACCGAAGTCGTGGCGAAGGCGGGTGTCCGCCCGGAACAGATTGTGGACTGGCTGAGTCTCGTGGGGGACAACGTGGACAACATTCGCGGCGTGTCCGGAGTTGGCCCAAAGACGGCGGCCGATCTGCTCCGGCAGTTTGGTTCCGTGGACACGCTCTATCAGCGGTTGGGGGAGGTTGTCTCGGAACGGATTCGAAAGAGTCTGGATGAGGCTGGTGCCGCCGTGCGACGAAACCAGGAACTCATCCGGCTGCGGGATGATCTGGTGGGTGATTTTGACCTCGCCGACACTGTCCTTGGGACGGAAGCCATCGGCGATCTGTTGGCGCTGTTCCAGCGTTGGGGATTTCGGTCCCTGAGCCAGGAACTGGAGGCGCGGCGCGGCGCGGCGCAGGGCGAGTTTTTATGATCGGTAAAAACCCCGCCAACACCCGGAAAACAAAGGGTTTCCGTGGCTTGCTCTCGGTAATAATCCGTAGGATTTGCGGGCAAGAAAGCGTGGACATTGAGACGCCAGTTTGTTAGTTCTAACCGAAAGCGTATGCCGCCTGTTTTCCGCGCGATAGCGAGGCTTCTTGCCTTGATGCCCGTCCTGTTCGGGGGCGTCGTCGTTCTCGCGCAGAGCGGCTTTTCCCGGCTGGCTGGCGAGTATTCGCTCTCGGGCGCGCTGCCCGGAGACCAGACGCGGCCGGCGTTGGTGTTCGGGGCTTCCGGCGGATATGTCGTCTGGCAGGACAATGTCACGGATGGCGACGGCATGGGCATCAGCGCGCAGCGGCTCAATGACAATCTCTCCGGTTCGCTCGCGCCGTTTCGCGTGAACGAGATCGCGGCGGGTCACCAGGAATTTCCGCAGGCGGCGATGCTGTCCAACGGCGGCGTGGTGTTCGTGTGGCAGGGTGGCGCTTTGGGTTTCCAAAAAATCTACGCGCGCTTTCTGAATCCCAACGGAACTTTCGCCACTGGCGATGTTCTTGTTGGTCGCGACACCAACCAGCCGAGCCTGCAGCCGGCGGTGACAGTGCTCGCGGGCGGCGACGTGGTGGTGGCGTGGGCGCGCATGGAGGCAGACGGTCACTTGCAGGGCATCTGCGCACAGCGTTTGTCCGCAGCCGGCGCGCCGTTGGGCGGCGAGTGGGTGGTCAACCAGGCGGCGCTTTACAATCAGACCCGCCCGGCGCTGGCCGCGCTGGCCGGTGGCGGTTTCGTGGCCGCCTGGGTTTCCGAATCCGTGCGCGGCGTGGATCCGAACATTTTGGAAACAACCTCCGACACCTACGCGGTGGATATTTTTGCGCGTCGCTACGATGCCGCGGGCAACGCGGCCGGCAACGAATTCAAGGTCAACACGCAGCCCTACTACTGCGACAACCCCGCCGTGGCCGCGACGGCGGACGGTGGCTTCACCGTCGTCTGGGAGCAGCGCGATGCCGCCGTGCGCACCAACGGCCTCGATATTATCGCGCGCAGTTACGATGCTGCAGGTGCGGCCGTGGCCGCGCCCGCCGTGGTGAACGCCACCACCTACGGAGACCAGTATGCGCCGCACATCGCCACGCAGGGAAACACGCATCTGGTGGTCTGGACGAGTTTGGGACAGGACGGCTCCTACGAGGGGATTTACGGTCGCGCGCTCACCACGTCCGGCACGCCGACTGGAGACGAGTTTCTCGTCAACACGACGACCTTGAGCCGCCAAATTCATCCGGCGGTGGCGGCGGATGCGACCGGCCGGATGCTCGTTGTGTGGTCGAGTTTCACAGGTGTGGCCACGGGCAACGACCTCTACGCGCAACGCTACGCCTCCGCGCAACCCGTCCCCACGCCCGCCGCGCCCAGCGTGAACGCCACCAGCCAGTCGCGACTGGCGGTGTCCTGGACCGATCTCGCCGGCTACGATCTCCTCAACTACTCGGTCTATATGGATGGCGGCACGAACGCGCTCACCACCACGAACCAGCTTCTGGTCATCAGCAACCTCGTGGCGGGCAGCGCGCATTCCTTCCGCTTGGAATACGTGCTGCGCGACGGCCGTAGTTCGGCCTTGTCGGCGGTTGGCAATGGCACGACTTGGGGTGAGGACGCGAATTTCGACGGGTTGCCCGATGACTGGCAGGCGCGCTACTGGGGCTTGAATCCGCTGGGATGGCCGGCCGCCAATGTGGACAGCGACGGCGACGGCGCGACGAACTTGCAGGAGTTTCTCGCGGGCACCGATCCCACGCGGAAGGACAGCGCGCTGCGACTGGAACTGACTCGCAACGGCCAGGGAATGTGGCTCAACTGGAACACTGAGCCGGGCTTCGTCTATCAAGTGCAGCATTCAACCAACGCCACCACCTGGCAAAATCTCGGCGCTGCTCGTTTCGCTCCCGGCGCGTTGGACGCGGTGTCGGTGGGGGGCAGCGACGTGCGGCTGTATCGAATCATACGAATGCGATGAGGCATCCCATGCAACGGTTGATCCAAAAACTTTTTGTGCTGGGCGCCGCGCTGATGCTGGCGGTCAACGCCTCGGCGTTCTCGCTCATGGGGCCGCACGCGAGCTGGCAGACGGCGGCCATCGGCTACTTGGCGGCGGATGTGGGCGGGCCGATGAACCTGTTTGAGGACTACCGGGTCACCGTTCCAATCCTCACCTACGGCTACGATCCGGTGTTTCTGAATTTCTTCGGTTCCAACGGGGTGGCGGCCATTGAGTCAGCCATGGCCGTGTTAAACGCGGTGCCCGCTGCCAGCGCCATGAGCACCAGCCTCGCGGAGTTTCCCCTTCAGGCGGTCGGGCCGGCAAATGCCACGGCCGCCAACCTGCAGGTGTTCGACCTGAAATCGGCGGCGCTCTCGACCGTGCTGGGCCAGTTGGGATTGGCCAGCCCGGAGCGGTGGACGTATGCGCTGCGCGACCGGGTGGTCATCGCCAACACGACCAACTACACGGTCATCCAGCGCAACTTCGATCCGGTCAACTGGCGCCCCACGAATGTCGTCAACGGGGTGCTTTACACCTATGCCGTGCAGGAGCCGCTCGCGCCGGGCAACTATGCTGACGCCGTGGAGACCCGGGTCAGCGGCAACGCAAACAACCGCACGGTGGCCAGCTTGGACGATGGGGGCGGGCTGGGTGCGGGACAATTTTTCACCAGCCTGACGCGTGACGATTACGCCGCGCTGAAGTATCTGCTGCGCTTCAACAACGTCAATGTGGAGACCCTCGCAGTGGGCGTGAGGCTGGCGAACACCTATTCGCCGTTTGGTCCCGCGTTGGGAACCAACGCCCTGACCAATGTTCCCGTTGCCACGGCGCGGCGGCCGGGCGTTGACAGGATTTCCTTCCAACCCATCGCGATTGACTCGCTGCTGGGCATCGCCATCCGGGCCGTGACCAACATATATGTGGATGTTTTTTATGATCCCACGAATTTTTTCCTCACGAATCAAACCCTGCAGCGGGTGACCACGACGCCGGACATCCTTTTCGCGGCAGGGGATTTGTCCGGTGGGCTGATAGGGGGTGCCGTCTTGTCTCGTCCCCTCAGCACGCGCTGGGTCGATAATTCCGCTTTGAACACTGTGGGCGGGGCGGGCATCTTGTCCGGTCCCGGCGTGATCCCGGCGGCGGCCTCCAACGCCACCGCCATCGTCATCACGTTCAACACGCTGGGGCCGAGCCGCGCGAATTTTTCAGGTGCCGGATTCCGGTTTCTTGACGAGCGCAGTTCCACGGTGAACGGCGTGTGGGGCTACTTCGACACCACGACCATTTTCTCGGTGTTTCCGGATGGGCTGACCATCCAGGATTTGGAGCGACAGCTCTACGGCCCATGAGGACGCCTTTCGACGCATTCAACGCGGCTTTCTCCGGCTCACCGGGGCGGGCCGGTTCGTGGGCCGCGCGGCTGGTGTTGGTCGTCGGCCTGCTGGTCGGCTCCGCCAATCCGGCGCGGGCGTTCACCACACCGGTGTTCACCAATCTGTCGTCCATCGTCAACCCGCAGATTGACGCCTCGGTCGTCGTGAACTTCGGCACCATCACCGCGACCAATTCAGGCCTGCTCTTGAACACGTTTCTCTTTCAGACCATCAACACGCTGAACCTCACCAACGCCATCAGCGGCGTGTTGTCAGGCGACCTCGGGTTTGATCTCGGACTCACCACCAACACCTTCCGGCTCCCCTCGGACTACATCGTCAACCAGGGCAGCATCCAGGGCGACACCATCCTGCTCTCCGCGACCAATCTGCTGAACTCCGGCGAGCTGCGTGCCGGCGAGCTGCTCCAGATGCAGGGCAACAACGTCTCGGTGAGCCGTTCAGTCATGTCCGCGACGCTCGGCAGCTCCGTGTCCCAGACCAGCCTGGGCTTCCGCTCAGTGAGCACCAACGGTATTGTGACCTACCAGAATCCCAGCGGCGTGGCCGACCTCTACTGGGGTGCCGGCACGGGCAATGTGATGAGCGCTGGTGGGGTAATCGGTCTCTTTTTACCGACCTTGGATCGCGCCTCGGGCGGGTTCCGCCCGCCGCAGTCTGCCTCGCCCTCGCATGAAATCCAAACCGTGGGAAGTTTTTTTGGTGGTATAGTCGGATTCGGAACTGTCTCAACCAGCACGCGGATTTCAGGCACCAACTTCGCCTCCTACGTGTTTCGTGACCAGTTGGGCACCAATGTGGACGTGCAGGTGGTGCTGGTGCAAACCAACACGGCCAACACGAATCTGGCTGTGGATGTCCGTTTTATTTCCTCCTTCGGCGGTGGCGGCAGTTTCTTCAGTGGCAACACGCCGCTCGTGCGGTTCGGCTCCTTTGGGTCGGACATCATAACCGGGGGGTTCTACACCAACAACCTCTACTTTCTCGACTACATGGACACGCTCACCAATGCGGTCCTGTCGGACAACTTGCTGGCCAATTCCTCCCGCCCGGCGGCCTACGACTTGAACCGCGATTCTTTTTACGACTTTTATTTCGACCCTGCGGTTGCCTCCTTTTACGGCACGAACGACAGCATCACCAACGTCACTTTCTACCAGAATGATTTCGCTCAAAGCACGGTCACCAACAACTTCTACGGAGCCTATCAGGTGGCGGTGGGCAGCGCGGCCGCAGTGCCGGGTTCGGCGACCTACGTGCCGCAATTGGACGATCCGACCAATTCTCCCGGTCGCATTGACATCACGGCCAACAACCTGGACATGAGCCTGGCACGCATCCGCGCGGACAATTTGGTCAGCATCCGCGCCACGAACCTCATCAGCAGCGCCGCAGTTTTGATAGAGGCTCCTTATGTCAACCTTTCCATCGCGAACACCAACACGACGCTTGCGCTGACCAACTTCGCCCCGGCGCAGGTGGCGCAGCCCAACGGAACGATCTCGTTCTACAGCACCACCTGGACGAATTTCTCCACCAACGCCGGACTCAGCATTCGTTACCACGTGCTGATGGTGGACGCCTCGAAGTTGAGCGGCATCACCCCGGTGACGCTTCAGGCGTTCAGCGTGCGCGGCACCAACGTGATCATTGACAATGCCCTGAACATCGGACAGGCGATCCAGGTGGACTCTCCGGCCGTGACGTTCAGCGCCTCCAGTTCGTTAAACCTGCCCGTCTTGAGTGCCACCAACTTGTTGTCTGCGAACTTTCCGAACGTGAATTACTTCACGAATCTCGGGGCCATCAACGTGCCCTCCCAGTGCGCGCTGGGCAGCGACCGTGCCACGCCCATCGCCAGCCTCGTCAATCGTGGCACTTTTACGGCGAACAGCATCGCCATCCGTGCCACAGATTACCTGAGCACGGGCACGAACATCACCCGCTCGCTGGTCAGCGGGTTCAACGTCGGTGGCGGTGGTCCCATTTCCATCACGGCGGATTCCGCGAAATTTGACGGCGGCAGCGGCAGCAGTGGAATGCTCTCCGCCGGCGGCAGCATTCTGCTCGCGGGCAACGACCTCAAGATTCGCGGCCATCAGATGCTCACCGCCGGCACGCTCATTCTCAGCCCCACCAATTCCCTGACCGACACAGGGGCTTCCGGCACGAACCGCATCAAATGGGCGCCGGGTTTCAACCTCACCGGCAAGGAGGTCACCGGGGATCTGTTGGGCACCACGATCTACACCACCGCGCCGTTCAACCGCGATGTGCCGCATGTCTGGGCGGGGACGGACCTAGGTCCCGTGCCGGCGGGCTACACGAACAACGCCGCAGTGGGCCGCCTGCTGCTGGACACCAGCAACACTTTGGTCTCGCTCAACCGCCTCTCCTTCGCCGGCACGGGCACGAACAACGCGCTCTACGTGGACTACCTCGAACTCTCCGGCACGCTCACCAACGACCTCGCCACGCACCTCTTCATTGAGACGAACATGACCCTCTACTTCGCGAACGCGAACGTGCCGGTCGAGACCCTGGACGGCCAGTTGGGCGGGCGGCTGCGCTGGGTGAAGGACTACGCGGGCTTGAACACCGGCGTGGATGTCCGGCTTCCGGACGGGCGCACGGTCAAGGTGAATGTTGCCAAGCTCAACAGCAAGACGCTCGATTCCGATGGCGACGGCGTCGTGAACGCCAGCGACCTCAGCCCGTTTGACGGCATCGTCATCAACAGCAGAGTGACCTTCACGAATGCACCGCCGCTCACTGCCTTCATCACTTGGGAGGCGGCCGCGCAAACGATCTATCGGGTGGAGGTGAACACCAACCTGCTGACTGGCACTTGGCAGTTCCTTGCGAACTTCACCAACTCGGCGGCAACCAACCGCGTCGTGACCTTCTCCGATCCGGTCCCGGCGGCCAGCACCGAGCGGTATTTCCGCGTCTCATATCAACCGTGAGCAGTCGCATGGCAGCAACATCTCAATCAAGGCGGCTTGCCTCCGGCGGTTCGCGGTGTGCGGGCGGCTGGCTGGCCACGTTGTTCGCCGCGTTGTTCGCCGTGACGGCGGGCGCGCAGAATGTAGATGTGCCGTTCATCATGCTCGATGGCCAGCGCGTGCATCCCACGAGCATCCTGGTGCGGTATGCCCCGCGCGTCACTGCGGCCCATGCCGGTGCCGCGATGGCTGCGGCCAGTTTGAGGACGGTCCACGAATTCCATCCCTCTTCGCGCTGGGCCTTGTTGGACCTCAAGCCCGACGCATTGCGTCCGGCCGCAGGACAAGAGGGACAGGCCTTGAAGGATCGCATACAGAAGCTGATGGCGTCCGGTTTGTATGAGGCGGTCGAGCCGGATCACATTGGGCAGATTTCGCTGGTGCCCTCGGACGGGTTTTATCTCGACGGGACACTTTGGGGTCTGCGCAATGTGGGGCAACAGGGCGGCGTCTCCGGTGCTGATATTGACGCAGCCCGTGCTTGGGACATCACCACGGGATCCACCAACGTGATCGTGGGGGTGATTGACTCGGGCGTCCGCTACACGCATTTGGATCTGGCCGCGCAGATGTGGCGGAATCCGACTCCGACGGCGGGGGCTCTTTTTGGCACAAATGCGATCGCCGGCACCGGCGACCCCAACGATGACAACGGCCACGGCACACATGTGGCGGGCACCATCGCGGCGGCGGCCAACAACGGACAACCGCATATCGGCGTGGCGTGGAACGTCCGCGTGATGGCCCTGAAGGCGGCGGACTCCCAAGGCCGCCTGCCCGACAGCGCCATCGCCGCCTGCATTGACTTCGCCATTGCGAAAGGGGTGAAGGTCTTGAATTGCAGCTTCGGTTCCCGCTCCTTCTCCCTTGTGCTGTCGGACGCCTTCCAGCGCGCGCAGGCCGCCGGCATTCTGGTCATCTGTGCCGCCGGCAACAGCGGCAGAGATGTCGGGCAGTTCCCCGAATTTCCGGCGGCGTTTGCCGAGCCTATTTTTGGCGGACTGGACAACATCATTTCGGTCGCGGCGATGGACCGCTTTGATGCCTTGGCGCCGTTTTCAAATTTCGGGAGCAACGGCGTTCATCTGGGCGCGCCCGGGGTGCAGATCATGTCCACCTTCAACACGGCGGACAACAGCTACCAATTGCTGGATGGCACCAGCATGGCCGCGCCGCATGTCACCGGCGTGGCGGCGCTGATTTACTCGCTCACCAACACGATGACTTACACCGAGGCGCGCAGCCGCATTTTGCTCACCACCACGCCAGTTGCCGCGCTTGCCACGAACACGGTGAGCGGCGGGCGGCTCAACGCCTACCGGGCCTTGACGACGGGGGCGGATGGCATTTTGGAAATTGCGATCAAGCCGTCCAGCGGCTCCACTTTGCTGGCGGGCACGACTGTCCCGATCACCGTGTTCGTCAACGATCTGCTGCCCGTCAACAACGCCACCGTGGTGGGCACCGTCCCCGGCGTCTTCACCAACCAGGTCTTCCTCAATACCGGCGTAAGCCCGGACACTGTCGCAGGTGACAACCAGCACGCGTTCAACCTCAATGTGCCAGCCGTGACCACGAACTTGACGCTCACGCTGGTAGTGACCGCGCCGGGCAAGACCGGTTCCACCAATACCTTCACCTATCGCACGGAGCCAATTCCGCCCAATGATAATTTTTCTTCGCCGGCGAAGGTGCCCGATCCCGGTGGCGTCGTCTTTGGAGACAACACGTTTGGCAGTTTGGAGTTTGGCGAGCCGGCGCATGCGGGCGTCTCCAACGTGGCGAATTCCGTCTGGTGGAACTGGGCGCCGACCAACAGCGGTGCCGTGCTGGTTGACACGGCGGGCAGTTCCTTCGACACCATTGTGGCGGTCTATACCGGCAATATCCTGACCAACCTCACGCTCATTGCCGCGACCAACGACGTGGGTGCCATTCCGCAGGGCTTCGTCGGTTTCACCGCCACGGCCGGCACCACCTACCGGATCGCGGTGGCCAGCGCCTCCACCAATGCCGTCGGTCAGATCCGCCTGCGGGTGCAGTTCAACGGCGTGGCGGACACGACTGCGCCGAATGTGGCCATCACGAACATCGTCAGTGGGCCTAATTCCGTCACCAATCCGCCCAGTGGCCTCATTGTCACAAACGCCACGCTGACTCTCTCCGGAACTGCCGCCGACCCCGGGACCAACGCCATCGGCGTGAGCCAGGTTTTCGTGCGCCTCAACAGCGGGCTGTCGGTGACCGCCTCGGGCACAAACAACTGGTCCATCCCATTGTTCCTGGTGTCTGGCACCAATGACATCCAAGTTTCGGCCGCCGATTTTTCCGGCAACACTTCCGTGCCGATTTCATTCCAGGTCAACTACCGGGTCTTCGACCCGTTCAACGACGTGCTGGCCAACGCGCTGGAACTCCCCGGCACGGCGGGCGCGACGACGACGAACAATGCCAATGCCACGCTGGAGCCGGGCGAGCCGCTGCACGCGGGCAAGCAGGGTGGCAAGTCCGTGTGGTATTACTTCACCCCGCCCAGCGATGGCGTGCTTTCCATCACGACCTCCAATTCGACTTTTGACACGTTGCTTGCCATTTACACCGGCACGCGTGTGGACCGGCTCACAGCGGTCAGCGGCAACGACGACACCCCGACGGGCTTCGGTGTTTACAGCGAGATCGCCCAGGCGGTCCGGGCGGGCACGCGCTACTACATCGCGGTGGACGGTTTGTCGGGGGCTTCCGGCCAGATTTTTCTGGGCTACAGCTTCACGGCGGTGCCCATTTTCGACCTGACTGTCACGGCCACGACCGGCGGCGTCGCGTTCCCCGTTTCCGGTTCGTTTACCAGCAACACGGTGGTGGATGTCACCGCAGTCGCCTCCAACGGGTTTAGCTTCGTGACTTGGACCGGCGATGCGCTTTCGCTTGATAATCCGCTGCGCGTCACGCTCGCCCGGCCGACTGCGTTGAACGCCGTGTTCGCACCGACCCTGCTGGCGGACAACTTTGAGTCCGGCGCGTTCCGCGCAAATATCGGTTGGGCCACCAACAACGCGGCGGGCATCGCGCCTTGGTTTGTGGAGGCCGCCGCCGGGCAGGCCACCAATGCGCCGGCCGGAGGTGGCTACCATGCCCGTTCCGGCGTGATCGGCAATGGCCAGACCACCATTTTGCGGCTCGTGGCGAATTGTCGCGCCGGGTCCGCTGCATTCGCCTACCGCGTCAGCGCCGAGGAATTCGGCCCCACGCAGGGGGATTTCTTCGAGTTCTATCTCAACGGTGTGCTCCAGTTGCGGCTCAACGGGGAGAGTGGCTGGCAGGTGCAGACCTTCAACGTCCCCGCTGGCACGAACACGCTGGAGTGGCGCTACATCAAGGATCCGTCATCTAGCGGCGGACTGGACGCGGTGTTTTTGGACAATCTTGACCTTCCGTTGGTGGAGCCGGTGAATCTCGCGGTGCCGGTTGTGTTCAACACCAGTTCCCTTCGCCAGGTCAGCGGCGGGCTGCAATTCCGCATCGAGGGCCAGACCAACCAGGTTTACTTTGTGCAGGCGTCCAGCGATCTGGCCAACTGGGTGACCGTTTCCACGAACTACGCGCCCTATGGTCTGATCCAATTCAGCGAGCCGCAGTCCCTCACCAACGCCAGTCGCTATTACCGGGTTCGCCTGCCTTAGCCACTGGTGACGGCCTGATTCCCGGCGATGCCAGCTTTGCCGGGTTACTTCTCCCGAATCATCAACTGATATGGCGCGGAAAGCGCGCTGTCGGGGCGCGACGACGGGATGGCGTTGTATTCAAAATCCACCTTTACCCGGTAGTTGACCTGGTTCGTCGAGGCCGGCACGGGCAGGAGCGTTTCCCAGCGGTGCTCCAACCGTGGCGTGCGGCGCATCGGGTAGTTGTTCTCGCCGACTTGGAGATACGGCTTGATCGTTTCCTTCCTGAGCGCCTGCATGTTGCTGAGGAACTCGATCTCCACCGGGTAAAGCCCCTCCGCGTTGCGGGTCTGCGTGCGCGGTGAAATCTGGGTGATCGTGGAGGTCGTGCCGCATCCGACCAGCCACGCCGCCGCCATCAATCCGCCGAACCGCAGTGTCTTGCGCATAGTGCCGCGAGTGTGGCCCGCCGCCGCGCGGCCTGTAAAGTCGGTTTTGCCGCTTGCGAAACTGCGCCTCGTCGCTACGGTCTGCGCCTTGAATTTTCGCGGTTCGCGCGCTGAACGCAGGCCGCTGAAAACTGAACGCTCTATGGCCCTCCTGAACGACAACTATCTCAAACTCAAGGCCGGCTACCTCTTCCCTGAAATCGCGCGGCGCGTGAAAGTGTTCTGCGAGGCGAACCCCGCCGCCGCCGCGCGCCTCATCCGCTGCGGCATCGGCGACGTCACCGAGCCGCTCCCGCCCGCCGTCATCGCCGCGCTGCACAAGGCCGTGGATGAAATGGCCGTGCGTGCGAGCTTCAAGGGCTACGGCCCCGAGCAGGGCTACGAGTGGCTGCGCGCCGCGATTGCGAAGAACGATTTCCGCGACCGCGGTCTCGACGTGGCCGACGACGAGGTGTTCGTCAGCGATGGCTCGAAGTGCGATTGCGGCGCGATACTCGACATTCTCGGCGCGAAAAACAAAATCGCCATCAGCGATCCCGTGTATCCCGTCTATGTGGACACGAACGTCATGGCCGGCCACACCGGCAAGGCCAACGACGCGGGCGCTTACGGCAAGCTCGTCTATCTCCCGTGCCGCCCGAGCAACGGCTTCGTGCCCGAGCCGCCGAAGAAGCACGTGGACGTCATTTATCTTTGCTCGCCGAACAACCCGACCGGCGCGGTCGCCACGCGCGTGCAGCTTGAGGCGTGGGTCGCCTACGCGCGCGAGCACAAGGCGATCATCCTGTTTGACGCGGCCTACGAGGCTTACATCAGCGACCCGGCGATTCCGCATTCCATTTACGAGATTCCCGGCGCGCGCGAGTGTGCCATCGAGTTCCGCAGCTTCTCGAAGAACGGCGGTTTCACCGGCGTGCGTTGCGCCTACACCGTCGTCCCCAAGACGCTGCTCGCCGCGACCAAGACTGGCGAAATGAAACCGCTGCACCCGCTCTGGAACCGGCGCTCGGCGACGAAGTTCAACGGCGTGAGCTACATCGTCCAACGCGCCGCCGAGGCGCTTTACACCGACGAGGGCAAGGCGCAGGTCCGCGCGCTCATCGAGCACTACATGGGCAACGCCGCCATCCTGCGCGCTGGCGCGAAGAAGGCCGGCTTGAAAGTTTTCGGCGGCGTCAACGCGCCCTACATCTGGGTCAAGTGTCCGAAAGGCGTCACGAGTTGGGCCGCGTTCGACAAAATTCTCGGCGAGGCGAATGTCGTCATCACGCCCGGCAGCGGCTTCGGCTCGAAGGGCGAAGGCTACTTCCGCATCAGCAGCTTCAACAGCCGCGCCAACGCGGAGGAAGTCGCGCGCCGCTTGCAGGAATTGAAGTGGTGAGCGCGTGCTCGTGCAGGGCGACAAGGTGAGCTTCTGGTGCAACGGCAAGCTCGCGTGGGAAGCCACGGGTCTCAAACCCGCAAAGGGCCACATCGGTTTGCAAGCGGAGGGTGCGCCGGTCGAATTTCGCAACCTTCAGTTGCGCGAGTTGCAGTGAGGGGCGGGCTTGCCGCCTCTCTGGTGGATGATCTAGCGTCTCCCGTCACCTTGATACGTGAGCGCCGGCAAGACATACCTCAAGTGCAAGTGCCCGCACTGCGGCGCGGAGGTGCAGTATCCTGATTACGCCGGCGGCGGCGCGAGCGTCTGCGGCAAGTGCGGGAAAACTGTTTTGCTGCCTCGCTCTGCGGCCGTGCCTCAACCCGCACTCGCCGCGCCGGTTGCTGCGAAGCCCGCAGTGGCCTCAACTCCCGCACCAGTCACTGCCGCGAAATCTTTGCCACCTCCACCGGCGGCCAGGCCAGCGCCCGTCGGGGTCAAGCGCGTTGAGTTGTCGGACGTTCGTCCGGCTGAAACGCGAGGCGCACGTCCCGCGCGTGCTTCATTCCTGCGCGTCTGCTTGTGGACGCTGAACATTGCCATCGTGCTCGCGGTGGTGTTTGTCGTGGGCAATCACCTGAAGAACCGTCCGCCGCCAGCCGAAGGAGGAGAGAACTCCGCTCCGCCCCCGACAGCTTCGCCGCCAGCCGCTCCCGCGCCGCAGCCGGTCGCGCCGGTCGCTTCTGCTCCATCAACTTCGCCGGCTGCCAATCCGGCGACGGCTCCACCGCCCGCGGCGAGCGCACCGAAAGGCCCGAAGCTCATCGGCGACTTGAAGGTCACGCAAGTTGCTCTTGACCAGCCCAAGGGCGCGAAGGGCAGCCGCCTCGTTTATGTCACCGGCGTCTTGAAGAACGACTCCGACCATCAGCGCTTCGGTGTGCGTGTGGAACTCGATCTCCTCGACGCCGCCGGCAACAAGGTCGGCAGCGCGACCGATTACCGGCAGTCGCTCGACCCGCGCGCGACTTGGCAGTTCCGTGCCATCGTGACTGACCGTCGGGCCACTGGAGCGAAGCTTGCTGGTGTGAAGGAGGACGAGTAGCGCAAGCCGCGCTTGCCACGACTCCAGCGCATTCCCATACTTCGCCCCGCATTTTGAAATTATGAACCAACCCATTCGTGTCGCAGTCACCGGCGCCGCCGGTCAGATCGGTTACTCACTCCTCTTCCGCATCGCATCGGGCGCGATGTTCGGGCCGAACCAGCCGGTCATTCTTCACCTCATCGAAATCCCCGACGAGAAGGCGCTCAAGGCGCTCGGCGGCGTCATCATGGAGATCGAAGACTGCGCGTTCCCGCTGCTCAAGGGCTGCGTGCCCACGAGCGATTTGAACGAAGGCTTCCGCGGAGTGAACTGGTCGCTGCTCGTTGGCGCGGTGCCGCGCAAGCAGGGGATGGAGCGCAAGGATCTCCTGGGCATCAACGGCAAAATTTTCACCGGCCAGGGCAAGGCCATCGCCGGCAACGCGGCGAAGGACGTCCGCACGCTCGTCGTCGGCAATCCCTGTAACACGAACTCGCTCATCGCCATGAGCAGCGCCGCCGGCGTGCCTCGCGAACAGTTCTTCGCCATGACGGCCCTCGACGAGAACCGCGCCCGCACCCAGCTCGCGAAGAAATCCGGCGCGCCCGTCGAGTCCATCACCAACCTCGCCATCTGGGGCAACCACAGCTCCACGATGTATCCTGACTTCTTCAACGCGAAAATTCAGAACCGCCCTGTCACCGATGTCATCGGCCATCGCGAATGGCTGGAGAAGGATTTCATCAGCATCGTGCAGAAGCGCGGCGCGGCGATCATTGACGCGCGCGGCCTCAGTTCCGCCGCCAGCGCCGCCAACGCGGTCGTGGACACCGTCCGCCGCCTCACCACGCCGACGGCTGCGGGCGATTGGTTCAGCGTCGCCGTCTGCTCGGACGGCAGCTACGGCATCGAGAAGGGCCTGATGTTCAGCTACCCGATCCGCACCGACGGCAAGAAGTGGGAGATCGTCCAGGGCGTGCCCGTGAACGATTTCAGCCGCGCGAAAATCACCGCCACCGAGAACGAGCTGAAGGAAGAGAAGGCGCTCGTGGCCGAGCTTCTCCCCAAGGCGTAATCACGGTTCACTCTGAAGCCGCCGACGCGAGTCGGCGGCTTTTCCATTTCTGTGCTGAAAGCGAACTTCGAACTCGTAGCTCTCACCCCTGACGTGCTGCGACTGCGCGTCGGCGCAGCGGCCAAACGCACCGTCCGCCGCCTTACGCTCACCACGACTGCCGGCAAGTTCTCGCTCAACCGGCGCACCGGCGCGTGGACGTTGCGTGACCATGTTGGCCTCGAAGTGTTCCGCTGCACTGCGTTCGCCGTCATCGATGGCCAGTCGCAACTCACGCTCCGTCTCGCCGATGGCGAAAGCATCTTCGGCCTCGGCGAATCCACGGGGCCACTCAACAAACGCGGTCTCATCCGTGAGTTCTGGAATGCCGACGTGCTCGGCCACTCGTCGTGCATCCATCCGAGCCTGCGGAATCTTTACGTCTCGATTCCCTTTGCGCTCTCGCTGCGCAAAGGCCGCGCTGCCGGCCTCTTTTGGGACAACCCTGCTCGCCAGACGTGGGACATTGGTTGCATGGAGCCGGACGAGTTCCGCCTCCGCGCCGCGACCCGTGCCGGCGACTTGCAGTCGCCGTCGGTTGCATCCGAACTCGCTGGACGGCGATTGCAAATCGCCGGCACGGGTGATGGCTCGCTCTACCTCTTCCTCGGCCCCACTCCCGCCGACGTGGTCGTGCGCTTCACCGAGCTGACCGGTCGCATCCCACTGCCGCCGCGCTGGGCGCTGGGCTACCACCAGTCGCGCTACAGCTACGCGAGTCGCGCGGAGTTGGAGCGCATCGCCCGCGAATTCCGTCGCCGGAAGATTCCCTGCGACGCGCTGCATCTCGACATCCACCACATGGATGGACACCGCGTCTTCACGTTTGGCAAAAGCTTTCCGCGCCCGCGCGAGATGCTGGCCAAGCTCGCACGGCAGGGCTTCAAGTCCGTCGCCATCGTGGACCCCGGCGTGAAGGACGACCCGAAGTTCGGCGTGTTGAAACGCGGCATTGCCCAGCGCGCGTTTGTGAAAGCTCCCGGCGGGAAGCGTGACTTCATCGGCAAGGTCTGGCCGGGCAAATCGCGTTTCCCTGACTTCCTGAACCGCCGCATCCGCCGCTGGTGGGCCGAGGAACAAGCCGCTTTCCAACGCCTCGGTCTCGCCGGCATCTGGAACGACATGAACGAGCCGGCGCTGTTCGACACGTCGGGGAAGACGCTGCCGGATGAGTGCATCCATCGTATTCGCAACTTTCAGGTTGCGAATCAGAGCGAATCAAAATCCAGGGACACGCAGGCTGAAGGCTGCGACTACAAAGTGCCTCATTCCGCCATGCACAATCTCTACGGCTCCGCGATGGCGCAGGCGTCGCGTGAAGGCGCGCTGCTGGCCGCGCCGGACAAGCGTCCATTCATCCTCACGCGCTCAGGTTACGCCGGCATCCAACGGCACGCTGCCGTCTGGACCGGCGACAACAGCTCGACTTGGGAACATCTCGCCGAGTCCATCCCGATGCTGCTGAACTTGAGCCTGAGCGGCGTGGCCTTCTGCGGCGCGGACGTTGGCGGCTTCTTGGACAACTGCACCGGTGAATTGCTTGCGCGCTGGACGCAGCTCGCGGCGTTCACCCCGTTCTTCCGCAACCACGCAAACATTGACACGCACCGGCAGGAGCCGTGGGCATTTGGCCCGCGCTTCGAAGCGCTGTGCCGCGATGCCATCACGTTGCGCTACCAGATGCTGCCGTATCTGGAATGTCTCTATGCCGAAGCGCATCGCATGGGCGCGCCCATCATGCGTCCGCTGCTGTGGCATCACCCGAACGACCCGGCGGCGGTCGCGTGCGAAGACCAGTTCCTGCTCGGCGAAAACCTGCTGGTCGCACCGATTCTCCGACCCGGCGCGACAGCGCGCAGCGTGTATTTGCCGCGCGGGCTGTGGTTTGATTTCTGGAATGGCGGTTTGCTCGAGGGCGGGCAACACGTCGTCGCCGAGGCGGTGAGGGAACACATTCCTGTATTCGTTCGCGCCGGCGCGGTGATCCCTACGACGAGTCCACGCCAGTTTCTGACGGGCAAACGCGATGCGACGGTGAACCTCCACATCTGGCCGAACGGGCGGAGTTCCTTCACCTGGCACGAGGACGACGGCGAGTCACTGGGCTACGAGCGCGGCGAGATTTCGACGCGCCAGATCGAGTTCGCCGACTTGGGAACGGGACGAGAACTTTCACTGTCGGCCGCGACAGGCGGATTCACTAGTCGCGTTCAAACGTGGCGCGCTGTTGTGCGCTCCGCACATCTGGCGCATCGCGTCTGGGTGAACGGGCGGCGAACAGAAAGCCGCTTCGACTCGACGCCGGGAGTATTTCTTTTTGAAGTGCCAAACAGCGCCGCGCCCATATCGGTGCGCTGGCTCTGACCGCGTCGGCGGGCTCTGGCTAGAACCAGCCCTTCTTGTTCTGCACGTAGGTGGCGACGAAGTCTGCGTCGTTTTTGGTGAGGTAGAGAATCCCTTCGATGAGGCCGATCAGGCCCATGACCGGCGCGCCGAACCCAAGCGTGAGCACACTGGCGAGCAGCATGATGACACCTTGCGTCGTGTAGCCGAGGATGAACTTGTGGATGCCCAGCGCGCCCAGCAGAATGCCGCAGACGCCAGCCGCCACCTTCTTGTCCGCTCCAACAGGTTTGTCACTCATAGTTTTATGCTTTCGAGGATTGGACTACCGGAGGCGGCGCAAAGCGTCAAGCTGCGCTTCACACCACCTCCACCGGACACTTGGGAATCGCGTCGAGGAAGGCCTGGCCGTAGCGCTTGTTGAGCACGCGGTTGTCGAGCACGACGATGATGCCTTGGTCGGTCTTGGTGCGGATGAGGCGGCCGACGCCTTGGCGAAACTTCAGGATCGCCTCGGGCAAGCTGAATTCGCTGAAGGCATTTCCACCGCGTGCTTCGATGGCTTCGATGCGCGCCTCGATGAGCGGATGGTCCGGCACGGCGAAGGGCAGTCGCGTGATGATGACGTTCGAGAGCGCCTCGCCCGGCACGTCCACGCCCTGCCAGAAGCTGTCGGTGCCGAAGAGCACGCTGTCCACGTCGTCCTTGAACTTCTCCAGCATCGTTGAGCGCGGCGTGCCGGTGCCTTGGATGAAACACTCAAGGCCAAGCTCCTCAAAGAACGGCTGCATCCGCTCGCCCAGCTCCTGCATGAGCTTGTAGTTGGTGAAGAGGACGAAGGCTTTGCCGTGGGTCTGCCGGATGAAGTGCTTCACCCAGTGCTCCAGCGCCTCGCGATAGCCGGCGTTGCGCGGGTCGGGCATTTTGTTGGCGACAAAGACTTTCATCTGACGCTCGTAGTCGAAGGGCGAGCCGAGCTGGAGGGCGGTGGCCTTTTCAGCGCCGACGCGACGTTGAAAATAAAGTAGGCCGGGCGTCCCGCCTGGCTTTCTAACTTTCGTCTTGGCTCCCGCCCCAGCGGTTCCACCTGGCTCGGGAACAAAACTGCTGCCCGCTCCCAGCCTAAACTCATCGTTCTTCAGCTTCGCGACCGCAGGGTTCTGCGCGATGTAAATGGAGAACCGCTCCAACTGCGCGCCGTTGCGGACTAGGTGGTCGAAAGATTCTTCCTCCCAAACCTTCCCGGTGCGCTCCAATACCACATTGACCTGTTTGGCGGTGAACGATTTCCACGAGTGGAAAATCTCGGAGAGCGTGTGGCCCTGGATGGGGCGGACCAGCGCGTGAACGTGGTTGGGCATCACCACGTAGCGGCCCAGCCAGTAACGTTCCCGGTCGAAGTGGAGCAGCGCGGCCTCCACCACGGCGGACACTTCAGGGCGGCGCAGCCAGCACTCGCCGGTCCCGGCATCCAGCCAGCGATGAAACCGCTCGACGAACCGCTCGTGATACTCGGCGTATTGCTCCGGCGTGCGCGGCTCGGGGTGCTGTTGCAGCCACTCGTCGTGCTCCATCTGCCATTGCGCAAGCTTCGACTGCGGGAGCGAGTCGGCGAGGCGGAAAGTGACGAAATAGGTCGCGCCGTCCTGCCGCCAATGCGGGAGATGACGGCTGGTGATGCTGACGAGGGATTGAGGGTCGAAAGGGACGCAGGGTTGGACAGGCTTTTCCGGCGAAGGCGGCGTTGCAGAGGAGTTAGAAGTCAGGCTGGAAGCCTGACCTACTTGGGTGGCGAGCGTCGCACTCGTCATCACCACGCTCGTGTCACTTTCAAATAATCTCCTCCGCAGATAGTCCGCCACGTCCACGGGCGCGGCGTTGAGCGAAAGGTTGCGCTGGGACTTGCCGCCGCGCTCGACCCAATACACGTAGTCTTGTCCCTCCTGGCTCAGGAACGCCGCGATGGCCTGACGCAGTTCCAGCAGGCGGCGGTTGCATTCCAACAGCTCCTGCCCGGTGTCTTTGTCTTCGGAACTTTTGATGAGCTCGCTCACGGACTCGCGCAGTCGCTGGATGGGCAGCGTGATGTTGTCCTTCACCAGGTCGGGCGCGCGGATGCGCAGCTCCTTCCAGTCGCGGCGCGCGCCGTCGCCGCTGGAGCCTAAGCGGGTGCGGTTTTCCGCATCACGGGCGCGCTCGTTCATCGTGTCGCAAGCTTCCTCGACCATCTGGAAAAATTTCTCCGACTCAGACAAGAGTTCGTCCACGAGCTTCACGGACTTGCCCTGGCGCAACGTGGCGAGCAGGCCCTTGCCGGACTTGGGATTCCACAGCCGTCCGAGCGCGAAGCGGAGCTGGCCGCTCGACACGCTCAGGCCGACGTGCTTGGCGGCGACGTTCTCGACGGTGTGCGCCTCGTCGAAGATGAGGAAGTCGTTCTTGAAGAGGATGCCGCCCTCCTGCTCCTCGTTCACCGCGCCGAGCAGCGTGAAGAACAGCGTGTGGTTGAGCACCAGCACATCGGCGGCAAGGATGCTCTTGCGCGCGCGCTGGAAGAAGCAGACGCCGTGGTCCTTCGCGAAGTCGGACTGGTGGCCGCAAATCTTCGGCGAGCAGAGGCCGCGCTCGGAGCAGACCTGCGCCCAGACCTTGTGGTCCGGCTCCAGTTCAAAGTCCGAGAGGCTGCCGTCCTTCGTTTCCTTCGACCACGCGAAGACACGCTTCAGCTCCTCAACTTCCGGCGAAGTGAACAGCGCGTCGGCCTGCTGCATGGCTTTGTGGAGCCGGCGGGAGCAGAGGTAATTCGCGCGGCCTTTGAGCATGGTGAAGTTGAACTTCACCGGCTCTGGCAGCGCTCCGAGCACGGCGGCGAGCATGGGCAGGTCTTTCTGCGTGAGCTGCTCCTGGAGATTGATGGTGTGCGTGCAGACGACGGCCTTCTTCTGCTTGGCAACGGCGAAGAGGATGGACGGGACGAGATACGCGAGGGATTTGCCGACACCGGTGCCGGCTTCGACGACGAGGTGCTCGCCGCTCGCCAGCGCACGCGCCACGGCCACGGCCATCTGTTGCTGCTCGGGACGGAACTCGAAGTTGCTGGCCTTGGAGAGCACGCCGGTGGGACCAAAGATTTCCGTGACCTGCTGGACAAGGTCGGTGCCGGAACCGGCGGGCAGATTTTCAATGGCGGCAATCACGGGCGTGCGAACTATGGGAAGCGGTGTGCGCGGGAGGCGAGTGAAAAGGACGCATCGGGCTGCTGGCGAATGGGGTGGAGATGTGTCATGGTCACGCCATCGCTCTGTCATGAAGCAAATCTCTGCAATTCTCTGCTGGGCCATCGGTGCATGGCTGACCCTCAGCATCGCGCTGCCGCTGGCTTTTCCCGGCACGCATCACAAGTTTGGCAGCATGACCGCCGGAGCAACAGTCGTGTGGGATTGGCGGGATCAGGTGGTGTTCGGTGGGCCTATGCTCGGCGGGACGCTGGCCTTGGGCCTTGGTTTGTGTGGCCTGCTGCCGGGAACGAGTCCAAAAGACGACGAGGGCGACAAAGGCTGACATCGATCTGAGGGCGCATCTCAGATTCTTGCAACCTCTCATTAGCACCGGGCTTTAGCCCGGTGTCACGCGGACGAGCGGACGCAGCCGTTTCAACGGCTTTGACTCGCGCGACCTCCGCCTGTCCCCGCGCAAACCGTTGAAACGGTTTGCTTGGCTGTCGTGCCACCCACACCCGGCTGAAGCCGGGTGCTAATGAGAGAGTTGCAACCTATGCAAGAAACTGAGATGCGCCCCCGATCTGACTCGGCCCGGATAATGGCTGGACGGTTCGCTCCAATTTGCTACCGTCCGCCCAATGTCGAAAGCTGCCAAAGCCAGTGCGACGACTCCCCCGGCGGCGGACTTGCCGTTCGAGGAGGCGCTCCAGAAACTCGAAGCCATCGTGGAAGCGATGGAATCGCAGGAGCTGCCGTTGGAGACGCTGCTCGCACGCTACGAGGAGGGCACGAGGCTCGCGGCGGTCTGCCAGGCCAAGCTCGCCGAGGCCGAGCTGAAGGTGAAGCAGCTTGAGCAGAAGCCCGGCGGCGAGTTCGACCTCAAACCCATCGCCGTGGGGACCGAGGACTAGGATTTTGTTTCGGAGCCGGGTGGCGCGATGCGCAGCCTTGCTCTTGTTCCCATTTTTGGCTTAACTCACTTTTGCGAACTATGAACCGATACCTCGACATGGTGGACAGTCCGGAGCACGTGAAGAAACTCACGCCGGAGCAACTGGCTTCGCTCGCGGAGGACATCCGCGGCGAGCTTATCCAGAAGCTCGCCAAGGCCGGCGGTCATCTCGGCCCCAACCTCGGCGTGGTGGAGCTCACCATCGCCATGCACCGCGTTTTCAGCACACCGAAGGACAAGTTCGTCTGGGACGTGAGCCACCAAGTCTATGTCCACAAGCTGCTCACGGGCCGCAAGGACCGCTTCCACACGATCCGCCAGACAGACGGCTTGAACGGCTTCGCGCTCCGCACGGAGTCCGAGCACGACAGCTTCGGCGCGGGCCACGCGGGCACGGCGCTTTCCGCCGCGCTGGGCATGTGCGCGGCACGCGACCAGCGCAAGGGCGACGAGCACGTCGTCTGCGTCTTCGGCGACGCCGCGTTGACGAACGGCGTGTCCTTCGAGGCGCTCAACAACATCGCGCACACGACGAAGAAGTTCATCGGTATCCTCAATGACAACGAGTGGTCCATCGCCAAGAACGTCGGGGCGATTTCCGGCTACCTGAACAAACTAATCACGAACCCGACCTACAACCAGCTCCAGAAGGATTTTGAGAGCTTCATGCGCCGGATGCCGCGTGGGGAAATCACCTACAAGATCGGCCAGAAGGTCGAGGAGGCCGTCAAGGGCGTCGTGAAGGAGGTCACGCTTCGTCACAATCCGGCCAGCACCGACACGGATGGTCGCGGCGGGTTCGGCAGCAGCCTCATTTTCGAGGAACTCGGTCTGCGTTATCTCGGCCCGATTGACGGCCACGATTTGCCGCTGCTCATCGAGGCGCTGGAGTTCGCCAAAAACTGCGATTACCCCATCGTCCTTCACCTCTTGACGAAGAAGGGCAAGGGCTTCGATGCCGCAGTCAAGCAACCGGAGAAGTTCCACGGGCTCGGACCTTACAACGCCGAGACCGGCGAGACGCCCGCCGCCAAGCCGGGCACGCCGCCGGCGTATCAGGACGTGTTCGGCCAGACGCTCGTGCGGCTCTGCCAGAAGGACGCCACGCTCGTCGGCATCACCGCCGCCATGCCCACGGGCACGGGGCTGAAGCACTTGGAGAAGGCGATGCCCAGCCGTTACTATGATGTGGGCATCGCGGAGGAACACGCCGTGATCTTCGCCGCCGGCATGGCGACGATGGGTTTCCATCCGGTGGTCGCGATTTACTCGACCTTCCTTCAGCGCGCCTACGACTGCATCCACCACGATGTCTGCCTTCAGGACTTGCCGGTGATTTTCTGCATGGACCGCGCCGGCCTCTCCGCCAACGACGGCCCCACGCACCACGGCCTCTTCGACATTGCCTACCTTCGCTGCCTCCCGAACCTCATTGCCATGTCACCGAAGGACGAGGATGAACTCGCCGACATGATGTTCACCGCGAGTCTGCAGAAACACCCCACCTTCATCCGCTACCCGCGCGGCAACGGCGAAGGCGTCCCCATCAAGGAGTCTCCCGCGCTGCTCGAAGTCGGCAAGGCCGAGATCACGCGGCAGTTCACCAACAGCGGCGGCCGGAAAGTCGCCCTTTTCGGTCTCGGCCAGATGCACGGCATCGCAAAGAAGGCCGCCGACCAGCTCGCCGCCGAGGGTTTCGATGTCGCCGTCATCAACCCGCGCTGGACCAAGCCCATTGACGCTGGCACGCACGAGTTCTTTGGCCGCGCAGCCGACCTCGTCGTCACGCTGGAGGACCACGTTCTCATGGGCGGCTATGGCAGCACTGTCCTTGAGCACTTCGCCGACCAGCACATCACCACGCAAGTCGCGCGCATCGGCTGGCCCGACCAGTTCATCGAGCACGCCAGCAGCGTGGACTATCTGCGCAACAAATACGGCCTCACCGTCGCGAACACCGTTGCGCAGGTGAAGGCCCGGCTCGCCGCGCCAGCAGCGGAGCAAGTGAGCTTCAAGGCCGCCTGAGTTCCGCTGCGTGAATCACGTATCAGACGCTAAAAGCGCGTCACGCTGAACTCCGCGTCGAACCACAGCCCGTTGAAATCGAGCTGCAATCTCGGCGGGTCGAACTCGCAGGTGAACAGCGTCACATCATTACGCTGCTGCACGAGGCTGCAGACCTCGTTGAACATCTCCGGATCCAGCGCCAGCAGGCTGTAGCGGTTCTCGCGCAACTCGCCTTTCTTCATGGCGAGCCGCAGATGCTCGACGTCGGCGGGCGAGCGCTTCACCACCCAGATTTCGGCGTCGTGGCATTTCACCGCGAGCTTGTGCAGCTTGGCCACACTGCACTCGCCGCACTCGACCCACAACGCGGGCTGCAATTGGTAGTCGAGTTGCGCGAGGTCGGGCACAAACGGAATGTCGTCGTTGTGGAGGTTTGTCTCGAGTTGCAATCTGGGCCGCCAGAAAATGAGAAAGGCCAGCAGCTTGAGCACGATGTGCGCGACCGTTTCCGTCTCGTGCTGCGCGATCAGAATCTTGCGCGGAAGTTCGGCACGCCGTCGGTCCTCGGTGGCGAGGTTGAACGTGTATTTGGCGCTCACTCCACCACCCTCACCGGCGTTCCCACCGTGACAAGCTTCAGCAGATACTCCGCGTTCCAGTTCGCCAGCCGGAAGCAGCCGTGCGACTCCGTGCGCCCCACCTGCTCCGGCGACGGCGTGCCGTGAATGCCGTAGCCGGGCCGGTCGAGGCCGATCCACGCGACGCCCACGGGGTTGTTCGGCCCCGGTGGCAGAATAAGTTTGCGCCCGAGCTTCTGCGCTTCCGGCGACTCGGGGAAAACCTCCGGGTCAAACGTGTAATTCGGATTCGGCGCGACAACGGCGATGTGCAATTCGCCCACCGGCCGCTTCTCCACGCGCGCCGCGATGCTGCACGGGAAGTGCGCGAGCAGGTTCGTGTTCGCGTCGAACACCTGCAGCGTCTTGCCCGCGAGATGAATCACCGCGAACCCCGCCTTCGCACGCGGCGGTGGGTAAGTCACGTTCGGGATGCGCAACCCCACGCCCGCCGTCACGTTCGTCCAGTCCACGCCGGGGTTCAGTCGTTTGATGAGCAGCGGATGCGCGTGCCCCTTCTCAGCGACGAGTTCGAGGACGGTCTCGTAGTCCAGCACGCTCTGCTGCGACTTCCCCAGCCACGTCGTGCTCAACGGCTGGAGTCGCACGAGGTCGTTCGAACTGACGATGTAGTTCGTCAGTGGCGGCAGCGTAAGTTGCAGCCGCGCCTTCGTCTCGGAGTCCGCTGCGCCCGTTTCGGCCAGGCCCTCGCGGAGCTGAAACGCCCGGAGTGCCGCGCGCGTCTGCGCTCCGGTCACGCCGTCGAACGAACCGGAGGAAATCCCCGCACGCGCGAGCGCCACTTGCACCTCGAAGCTGTCGCGCGGCGGACGCGGAAACGTGTTGATGTCGAAGACCGGCTCGGTGGCAGAGACGCGGTTCGTGGCGTTCGCAGTGGCGACGCGATTCGGTGGCAACACATTCCCGCCCACGCCGGGACGCGGATGATTGGTCACCACGCTGACCGGCAAGGATGAATTCGTTAGAGCAGGCGTGAATGTCTGTAAATGTGCTTGCCCGACTGGTTGCTTCGACTTGTCCGCGTGTGTCCACCACCAGACACCAAGGCACGCGAGCACGAGCAGCAAGCCCCAGCCCCAATGCCATCCACTGCCGGAGCGCTTCCTCGGCTTGGGCTGCTTGAACTTTGTGTAAATCTGCACGCCTGCGCATTAAGGCAGACTCCCGGCGAACTTTGAACTTTGAACTTCACTCCGCCGCCGTAGCCTCGCGCCATGCGAATCCACTTCCACGGCGCGACACGCACGACCACCGGCTCGATGTATCTCCTGGAGGTCAACGGCCAGCGGCTGCTGTTGGAGTGCGGGCTGTATCAAGGCCGGCGCGAGGAATCCATCACGCGCAACTGCTGCTTCCCGTTCGACCCGAAGACGCTCGACGCGGCCATCCTGAGCCACGCGCACATTGACCACTGCGGCAATTTCCCGAACCTTTGCAAGCAGGGCTTCACGGGGAACATCTACTCGACCTTCGCCACGCGCGATCTCGCGAGCATCATGCTGGAGGATTCCGCGTCCATTCAGGAGTCCGACGCGCAGTTCGTCTCGCGCAAGCGCGCCAAGCAGGGCAAGCCGCCCGTGCAACCGCTCTACTCCGCCACTGATGCCGAGCGCGCCGTCCGCCAGTTCGTCGCCATCAACTACGACCGCCCCATGCCTGTCGCCGACGGCGTGACGGTCACGTTCAAGGACGCCGGGCACATTCTCGGCTCCGCGCAGATCGTGCTGGACGTGCGCGAGGGCGCGCGCAAGTTTCGCTACCTCTTCAGCGGCGACATCGGCCGGCCCGGTCAGGAAATTCTGCGGACTGCGCAGCCGGTGGAGAACGTGGACTTCCTCCAGATCGAAAGCACCTACGGCAATCGCGTTCATTCCAGCCCCGTGGACGCGCGTGACGAGTTGTGCAAGCTCGTGGCCGACACCGTGAACCGCGGCGGCAAGGTCATCATCCCCGCGTTCTCCGTTGGCCGCACACAGCAGATCGTTTATGCGCTGCATCAACTCACCGACGCGGGCCAGTTGCCACGCGTGCCGATCTACGTGGACAGCCCGTTGAGCGTGAACGCCACGGAGATTTTCCGGCTGCATCCTGAGTGCTTCGACGAGCAGACCTATGCCTTCCTGCGCGAGAAGGGCAACCCCTTCGGCATGGAGAACCTCACCTACATCCGCGAGGTCGCGCTATCGCGGAAGCTCAACGAGCTGAAGGAAGCCGCCATCATCATCAGCGCGTCCGGCATGGCGGAGGCGGGCCGCGTGCTGCATCACTTGAAGAACCACGGCGGCGATCCGGCGAATCTCATCCTCTTCGTCGGTTTCTGCGCGGAGCACACGCTCGGCGCGCAAATCATGGCCGGCCGCAGCCCTGTGAACATTCTCGGCGAACCGCACGCCATCCGCGCGCGCGTGGCGAAGATTGACGCCTTCTCCGGCCACGCCGACCGCAACGAGCTATCCGGCTACGTGAAGGCGCTGACGGGCCAAATCAAGAAAACCTTCGTCATCCACGGCGAGGAGGAATCCTCGCTCGCGTTTGCCGGGACGCTGAAACAACTCCTGCCCAAGTCCGAAGTCACCGTGCCCGTGCCGCACCAGGCGATTGAAGTGTGAGGTAGCGGAGCGCCGGTCTCTGACCCGGCGTGGACAGTTTGAAGGTTCTGAACCTTGCCAATCACCCAAACGCCGGGTCGGAGACCGGCGCTCCGTTAGTCAGCCAAGGTTAGCTTCGGCGCGCCGTCAGGGGTGAGCGGGTTGCGGGTAAAATCCGCCGAGACCAGCCTTTCGCGCCAGTCGGTGATGAGCGCGCGGACGGAGTCCAAGTCCAGTCGCTCATGCATCGCGGGATAGTTGCGAAAGTTTTCCTCGGCGAGGTTGAAGAGCGCGGCGGCGGGGCGGAGACGCGGATACTTTGGAGAATTCTTCTGCAGGTGAACGAATGCGCCGGCGAACTGGATGAGGCCCTTGTAGAAGTTGCCGTTCGGCCCGTGCCTGTCGGCGAGCCAGAGTTCCTCCAGCACGTCGTGCGCCTCGTAGAACAGGCCGCGATTGAAGCACGCGAACCAGCCGAGGTAGTGCGCGTCGAGGTCGCGGCCCTGAAGGTCCGCGATGAGGGCGGCGATTTTGGGGGACTTGTTGGTCACAAGCAGAACAAGAAAAGGCAAACGTCCAACGCTCAACTTTCAACGTTCAACTTCCAAAGGCCCGGACGCGTGCTTTGAATGTTGGACGTTGAGCGTTGGAAGTTGAACGTTCTCGGGTTCTTCCCGCTAGCTCTCCAGCACGCTGATCTCCACCGGCTCGACCTCGATGCCGAGGCCTTCGAGCCAGGCGATGGCCGCGCGGATTTCCGACCGCGCGCCGTCGAGTTCGAGGCAGACGATGCCGATGTCCTTGCCCACGCTGACCTGCCGCAGGTTGAAGACGACCTTGAATTTCTGCCCCAGCTCCCAAATCACCGGGCGCGTGATGAGCGGCGCTGGGAAGGTGAGCCAGAGCCGTGACTTGGACTGGCGCGGGTCTGGCGGGAGCTTCGGCTCGGCTTTGGCCTCGGACGTAGCGGCGGGTTTCTTTTTTGAGGATGGCATGGGAAAGAATGGTGCCGGAGTCGGTCAATTGTCAAAACTGGCAATGCGCGCTATGTCCGGGCAGTCCTGAGGGCCGAACAAATACGCGGCCAGAACCGCAAGGTTAGGCCAACAGACACAGCCACACATCCGAGAATACCCGTGACGAATGGCAATCCCCACACATCTGGTAATCCATCTATCTTTGCGTCCTTCGGATCATCGGGCCGATAGAGCACCGACACTTGGTCACCCACGCGATTTGGTGCAGGTGAACTGGAAACCGAAGACGTAACGACGTGCTCTGTTCCGAGCGCATCGCGAAACGTGAATCGAGGTGAGAAGAAGGCACCTCCCCCTCCGTCAGGACCTTTTTCTACCAGTTCGATGACAGTGCCCATGGTGCGAACCGACGTCAGGACGAAATGCAAAGAGTGAAGTGCGGATCCGGCTGCAACCACGAGACAGATGCCTCCGCTAAGGTTGAAATACCACGCTTTGGTGGTCCAGTCCCGACTACAAGTGTCAGTCCGGGAGTTGCGGACTCCCTTTGAGTAACCTCTTGAGTAGCCAGCAACGAACCCGAACCAAGCGCCAATTCCCAGCGCGGACACGATGAGAAGCAGGATACCCATCGACGTGATTCTAAGAGTTGCTGCGAATCCGCTCTCGATGAATTTTAGCCCCCCGCAATCGCCGGGATGATGCTGATTTCGTCGCCGTCCTTGAGGGGCGTGGCCTGGTTCTGGAGGAAGCGGATGTCCTCCTCGTTCACATACACGTTCACGAAGCGGCGGACTTCGCCCTTGTCGTCGAGCAGGCGGTCCTTGATGCCGGGATACTTGGCCTGCATTTCAGCGATGGCCGTGCCGACGTTCGCGGCGGTGACGGTGACGAGTTCCTCGCCGCCGGTGAGCTGGCGGAGCGGAGTGGGGATGCGGACTTTGGTGGGCATAGGTAAATGAGTTTAACGGAAGGGCGCAAAGACGCAGGGACGCAGGGAAGGCGGGGGAGTTGCCCGCGAATCACGCGAATGGACGCGAATAAGAAGCCACGAGGAAATCATCCCGGCCGGCGAAAGTCCGCTCTCGTTAGCACCCGGCTTCAGCCGGGTGTCCGCGAGGGCGGGGGAGTCGAGCCGTTTCAACGGCTTGGCGCGTGTCCGAGCAGTCCGGCCAGCCGGCGAAACCGTTGAAACGGTTTCGCGCCACGCCGCCCCAACCACCCGGCTGAAGCCGGGTGCTAATGAGAGGCGCATCGCTGACTCTGGATTCGCGTTCATTCGCGTCATTCGCGGGCCATCAGTTCAGGCCGGCACGCAGACCTTTTCCTCATCCTTCAGCATCGCCTCGAACTCGCGGAGGCTGGGCCGAATCTCGCGGGTCTGGCCCACGTGGCCGGTCATCGCTTCGAGCGTCTTGAGGCCGTTGCCGGTGATGCACAGGACGGCGGAATCGTTTGCCGGAATCTTGCCGGACGCAATGAGCTTCTTCGCCACGCCCACGGTCACGCCGCCGGCGGTCTCGGCGAAGATGCCCTCGCATTCGGCGAGCAGGCGGATGCCCTCGCGCACCTCGTCGTCGGTCACGTCGTCGGCGTGGCCGCCGGTTTCCTTCATCACGCGCAACGCGTAGAAGCCGTCGGCCGGCGTGCCGATGGCGAGGCTCTTGGCGATTGTGTTCGGCTTGACGGGCTTGAAGAAATCCTTGTCATCCTTCTGCGCCGAGCTGATGGGATTGCAGCCTGTGGCCTGCGCGCCGTGGATGTGCCAGTCGCTCTCGGACACGAGGCCGAGCTTGGCGAACTCCTGATAGCTCTTGTGAATCTTCGTGAGCAACGAGCCGCTCGCCATCGGCACGACGGTGTGCTGCGGCGTGCGCCAGCCGAGCTGCTCGCACATCTCGAAGCCCATGCTCTTGCTACCCTCGGCGTAGTAGGGCCTCATGTTCACGTTCACAAACGCCCAGCCGAACTTGCCGGCGATCTCCGCGCACAGGCGGTTCACCTCGTCGTAGTGGCCCTTGATGCTGATGACGTTCGCGCCATAGACGAGCGAGTTGACGACCTTGCCCTGCTCGAGGTCGGACGGAATGAAGACGTAGGACTTGAGGCCGGCGCTGGCGGCATTCGCGGCGACGGAGTTGGCGAGGTTGCCGGTGGACGCGCAGGCGACGGTCGTGAAGCCGAGTTCCCGCGAGCGGCTGAGGGCGACGCTCACGACGCGGTCTTTGAAGGACAACGTCGGATAATTCACCGTGTCGTTCTTCACCCACAGCTCGCGGATGCCGAGGCGTTTTGCGAGGCGGTCGGCCTTCACCAGCGGCGTGTAGCCGACCTGGCAACCGACGGTTGGCTCGCCTGCGATGGGCAGCAGCTCGCGATAGCGCCACATCGTCTGCGGGCGCGACTCGATGGCGGCGCGGGTGAGCGACTGCTTGATGCGGTCGTAGTCGTAGGCGACTTCGAGCGGGCCGAAGTCGAACTCGCAGACGTGCGTGGCGCTGAGCGGATACTCCTTGCCGCACTCGCGGCACTTGAGCGCCTTCATGAAACCTTCGTGCTGGTCCATAACTGTTTGCCAATCCGCGTTCCGTGCCGGGGCAAACAAAAAGCCCCGTCTCATCTGGATGAGAAGGGGCCGGACAGTCGTGCGCACTTCTCATCTTTCCCCCGGCCTCGCGGTCGGAGCTGGAATTAGCACCTAAACATTGCGGAACGCGCCGCAACCGGTTGCCGTGACTTCATCGGGCCAGTCCCTCAGTCACTCTGGATGAGTGCCCGCCTCGCGGCGAACGGGTGGAACGTGGCAGGAGCCGGGGAAAGGTGCAATTCATTTTTCCGGCTGGCGAGGCGTCGGTGTGCTCAGGGAGCGGACTTGGGTGAAACCTGTTTAGCCAGCGCGTTGTATTTCTCGACGAGAGTGTTGAACTCGCGCGTGCGGCGATCCAGCTCCTTCACCGACTCGTTTTGCTTCGTGGCGACCTCATTGAACTTCAGCACGGCGGCGTTGCGGTCATTGGCAAGTTGCTGCAATTCCGCGACTGCATTCTTGAGCTGCGCATCGCGCGCGGCGACTGCGGCGGCCCAATTGGTCACGCTGGACTTGAGCTGGTCGCGCTCGCTGGTGAGCTGCTTCACTTGACGATCCAACGCAAAAAGTTTTGCCTCAGCCTCTTTCATCGCCGCCGTGGTGTGCGCGAGCTGTTCGCGGAATTCGTCGAGGTCGGAAGCGCCCCCTTTGAGTTTCTTGTGCTGCTCGTCAAGCCGCGCTGACTGCTCCTGCCGTGCGCGCTCCACGGCGTTGAGGTCGAGGTTGAGCTGGCGGTTCATGTGCCACTGCAGAACGCAGAGCACGGCGAGCGCGAGCACGCCGGTGAGATTGAACCATTGCAGACGACGGCTCATTTCAATCCGGGCTGCGCACTTCGATTGCGACCTGCTGGATGCCTGCCCCGCGCACGATGTCCAGCACGCGGATGACCTCGCCGTGCCGCGCGTCGCGATCGCCACGGATGAGCACGCGAGCGTTGGAGTTGGTCTTGGCCAACGCGTTCAGCGCGAGTGCGAGCTCGCTCGCGCCGACGGGCTTGGCGTCGAGGTAGGCGAGGCCGGTTTTGTCCACTGAGATGTTCACGAGGGCACGCTGCGCCTCCGCCGTGGCGGTGGTCCCGGTGGGCAGGCTCACTTTCACACTCTTCACGTTCACCAGGCTCAGGCTCACCAGCATGAACGCGGCGAGCAGGAAGAACATGATGTCAATGAGCGGAATGATCTCGATGCGTGCCTCGGCGTTTTCCGGCGGAAGCTTGGAGCCAAGTTTGACAGGCATGGTCAGGAGTTGGGAGTTGGAAGTTGGGAGTTGGGCTGGTCAGCGCGGGCGCGCTCGCTCAACGCGCGCCGCCGCGCAAATTCTTCGAGGTCGTGACCGTGGTGCTTGGCAGATTCGACGAGCAGTTCGACGTGGTTGATGGTGCGCTCCAAACCCGCGCGGTAGTGCGCGAGGCGGCGGTTGAACCAGTTGTAAGGCAGGAGGCAGAGGATCGCGATGCCCAAGCCGCACGCGGTCGCAATCAGCGCCTCGGCGATGCCGCCGCTGACCTTCGCAGGCGCGAGCTGTTCATCGCCGACGAAGTTGAACGAGTGCATGATGCCCGTGACTGTTCCGAGCAAGCCAAGCAGTGGCGCGAGCGTGATGAACGTGCCGAGCAGCCACAGCCGCTTCTCCGCCCGCTCCAATTCGTCTGTCGCGCGGAGCTGCATCGCGCCCAAGAGTGACGTGTGCGCGTGGAGCAGGCCTTCGCGCACGGTGAGCAGAAACGGATCGGTAGCGGAGGCGGTGAGGCTTACGGCGCGGTCAAACTCACCGACCGCGATGCTGTCAAAGATCTCGCGCAGCGTGATCGCGTTGCAACGCTGGCGTAGCTGCCACCACCACAGCGCGCGTTCGACGACGACGACCAGCGCTGCGACGAGGCAGAGGAGAATCGGCCCCATGACGGGTCCGCCTTTCAAAAACCAATCCACCACAAGGTTGGCGAGCATCAGATGCATTTCCGAAAATCACTTTCTCAGCTCAAAGCGGATCGCGACCTCATACAGCCGCACGGAGCCGGGCGGAAATCGCCACTGCTCACGGACGACGCGCAACGCTTCGCGGTTCAGCGAGTCCCATGGTGACGGCACACTTGATTCGGCTGCGAGCACGCGCCCGTCGTCGCCCACGCTGAAACGGATGGCAACGGTGCCCTCCTGTCCGGCGCGGCGCGCAGCTTCGGGATACTTTGGCGCGGGCTGTTTGCCGACGCCTTCGCCAAAGGTGAGCGTTTGCACGGCGGGCGCAGTCGCGGTCGCAGTGATCGCGCGAGGTTGGCCCGCGCCAGTGTTGCTGTTACCCGATTGCACGGACGGCGGGGCAGGGCGGACGGACACCGGAGTTTTGCTCTCCGTGATGCGTGCGGTCGCTTCCATCGGCACCGTGAACGCAATCGCCGGACTCAGTTGGGCGACGGCGACGAGCGGCGGCGCGGATGCGGTCGCAGGCAATGAGAAGATCGGTGGAGGTGACGGCAAGTCCAGCGAAGTGAGCTGGACAAGCGCCGGCGCTGGCCTTGGTTCGCTGGTCAATTCCACTTTGATGAATTGGGCCTGCACCGGCGACGCAGCGGTTGCCGGTAAACGCGGGCGCGCATACGGCAGCACGAAACCGAGCGCGCCGACGAGCAGGCAGCCGAGCCACAACACCGCCGTCAGCACGGCGACGATGGAGATTCCGTCGCCGGACGCGGAAGGACTCTGCAAGGCCGGGTCAGTGTTCAAGTAACGCGCGCATTGTAGCGGGCGCGACGTAGATTGCCACAATTGCCGCCGCTCAGGGTTTCGCTGCCGGACTTTGCAACAAGGATGCTTGGCGAGCGGCGTCGAGGTAGCGAGTGAGCAAATCGGCCTCGTCCGTTTCGAGGCGCGATTTTTTGCTCATCTTTGTCATCCACGTCCGCCACGCGTTGTCGTTGTAAACAGCGGGATCGTAGAACTTGTGGCACTTCGCGCACTTGAGCACGTAGAGGTCGGCGGCGCGGGCAATCTCGGCGGGCCGCATCCCGGCACGTTCGGCGGCGATGGCTGCTTTCGCCGGGGCGGGGACAACAGCGTCGGAGCCGAGTGGCCCAGTAGCGCAGCCGGCCAGCACCACCGCCGCGGCAGCCAAGGTTGCTTGAGTTCGCCGACGCATCAGAAACTGATGCCGAAAACGGGCCGCACGTTAAAGCGCTCGGGGCCTTCCAGTTCAATCGCGAGGTTGTTATCCGGTTTGCCGAGGAAGCTGCGCCCATAGATTTGCGGCAGGACTGCGAGTGTGGCCCACCATTTCTCCTGCCGGTAATTCACGACGGGGCCGAGGAAGAGCGCGGTGTTTTCCCAGCGGCGGTAGTCTGGCAGCTCGTTGTGGTCGCGGAGTTCGAGGCCGAGCGACCAGTGTTTGCCGAGGTCACGGGAGATGCCGAAGGACGCCTCCAGTTCGCCCTCCTTCTGGTGCAGATCGTTCTTCCACTCAATGGCGTGGCTGAGGTTGAAGGCCCACTTCCAATCGCCGTGGCGCTGGCCGATGATGAGCTTCTGCTCCAGTTCGGCTTCGTCGCCGGAGAACCGCGGCTCGAAATAGAGCGTGAGGCCGACCGCGTGGTTAGCCGGGTTCACCAGCATGTAGCGGTTCTCCAGCGAGACGCCGGTGAACTCGGTCTTCGAGGTGCTGGCCACGGGGGCGGCGCTGAAGTCCTTGAAGTTCTGCGCCTGGCCGTTGAGATAGAGCGAAACGGAGTAGCGATCCGTCACGCCGTATTCGAGCTCTTCGCGCAGCTCCCACTGGTTGAAATTCCCCTGCTGCACGCCGCCGCCCTTGGTGCGTTGCGTGCGGAGCGTGACCCACTGCTCGAACTCCATCGCGCCCTTGGGCAGGACTTCCGGCTCGTAAACATAGGCGAAGCGCCGCTCGTCGGCGTGCGCGTGGGTAAGGGGCAGGCTGCTCGCGAGGATTGCCAACAGAAACAATTTGGATTTTTTCATGCGCCGCGAGCTTAGGGCGGTGATGGCGGCTCCGCTTCCGGCGGCTTGCGGAAAGTTTTCGGCGGCTTGCGCTATTCCTTGTCCGACCGCTGCGCGGGCATCTGGAGCGGGTAGAGGCCGGGGCAACAGCCGAAGGTCTCATGAAACGCCGTGCTGAAATGTCCGACGCTGGAGTAGCCGACTTCCAGCGCGGCCTGCGTGACGTTGAACTTGCCGGAGCGCAGCAGCTCCGCCGCGCGTTCGAGCCGCACTTGCCGGAGAAATTGCGAAATGGTCATTCCCATCTGCTCGGAGAAAGTGCGGCTCAAATAAAACGGGCTGCAACCGACGCGCTGGCCGAGCGCCTCGAGCGTGAGCGGTTCAGCGAGATGCGCGCGCACGAGCGCCGCCGCCCTCTCCACGCGCTCCTGCGCGACGTGCGTTTGGCGCGTGCAGAAGAGCGCCTCCTCCGCCGTGTGGTCGAAGAACAGTTCCGCGGCGACTTCGTAAACTTTCGCGGTGAACCACATCGTCCGCGCCGCGCCGCTGACCGGCGGCGAGCGCAGCGCCGCGACGAGCAATCGCAGGCGCGGCGTCAGCGGCTGGACTGAGTCCACGGCGGACGCGGGCTTCTTTGCGTCGAGAATCCGCTGCACGAAAGGCCGCACTTGTCCCATGCCGCGCGGCAGATTCCGCCGCAAGAACTCCACGCTGAACTCCGCCGTCAGGAACTGGTGCCGCTGGTTCGCTTCGCGCGATGCGTTTACCGGCGTGTCGCTGCTGAAATACAGAGCCGCCGATTCTGGGCGCACCTCCAGTTCGTTCTTCTTCGTCGCGAGCTGCCCGGTGCCCGACAGGTTTAGGCAGACTTCCAGTCCTTGCGGGTGAAAGCTTTTTCCCCAGTCCACCCGCATCGCCGATTCGAAGTCGTGCCACTCGAAGCTCCAGCCCATGCCGGCGAAGCTGCCGCAGAGCGGATGCCACGCGCCGGGCAATGTGGCCCAGAACGGACGCTCGGTGAATGACTGATTGGCGTTGCTGCCCACGCGCGGAGTATGTTGCGTCCGCCTCTCAAGACAATGCCCAAGCTGCCGCCGGACTGTCGTCCCGGTGATACGATTGCGGCGAGTTCCTCGTAAGTTGGCGTTTCCAAAATGCCGCTTTCCAAGCCGTCAGCGTTGCACCATCTTTCAGCGCCAGATGAGCGCAGCGAAAGAGAAGGCTGGCGACGCGGTGGTCACCCGCGAACTGGTCGTCGCGAACAAGGTCGGCATCCACGCCCGGCCCGCCGCGATGTTTGTCAAGATCGCCAGCCGTTACCAGTGCGACATCTACCTTGAGAAGGACGGCGAGAAGATCAACGGCAAGAGCATCATGGGCCTGCTCATGCTCGCCGCCGGTCCCGGCAGCAAGCTCACGATGGAGGCCAGCGGCAAGGACGCCGCGCAGGCTGCGGCGGAGATCGAGGACTTGTTTCAACGGAAGTTTGATGAGGAGTGAACGTGTTCCGTGCTCCGTGATTGCCACGGGAGCGCGCCCGCAGCAAATCGCGGAACTCGGAGCACGGAGCGCGTCCCGGCACTTTGAACCTTGAACATTAAACGCTGAACTTTAGCCTCCGTCCCGTGTCTGACTTCGACATCAAATACGTCGCGCATCTCGCCCGGCTGAAGCTCACGCCGGAGGAGGAACAGCAGCTCGGCGCGCAGCTCGGAAACATCCTCGGCTACATTGAGAAGCTCAAGGAAGTGGACGTGACCGGCGTCGAGCCGACCGCGCACGCCTTCCCGATGGTGAACGTCTTCCGTGCCGACGAGGTGCGCCCCGGCCTCTCCAACGAGGACGCGCTTCGCAACGCACCCAAGAAGGCCAGCGGTCTCTTCGTCGTGCCCAAGGTTGTCGAGTGAACTGCCGCTGACTTCGCGCGCTCTCGTTTCACGCCTTAAGTCTTACGCCCCGTGCTTCACTGCTCCACCATTCACGAACTCACCTCCTCGCTCGCGCGCCGCGAAGTTTCCGCGCGCGAGGCCATGCAGGCGTGCCTCGACCAGGTCGCGCGCGTGGACGGCGACATCCGCGCCTTCATCAGCCACGACTCCGCCGACGCGCTCGCGCAGGCGGACGCGGCGGACAAGTTGATTGCCGGCGGTGCGGACTTCGCGCGGCAACCGCTTCTGGGCGTGCCCATCGCGCTCAAGGACGTGCTCGCGGTGCGAGGCCATCCGCTCAACTGCTGCTCCAAGATTCTCGGCAACTTCATCTCGCCCTACGACGCAACCGTCGTGGAGAAGCTCAAGGCCGCCGGCGCGATCATCTTTGGCCGGCTCAACATGGACGAGTTCGCGATGGGCAGTTCGACGGAGAACTCAGCCTTCCAGACCACGCGCAATCCTTGGGACACCACGCGCATCCCCGGCGGCTCCTCCGGCGGCAGCGCGGCGGCGGTCGCGGCGGACGAGTGCATCGCGTCGCTCGGCAGCGACACCGGCGGTTCCATCCGCCAGCCGGCGGCCTTGTGCGGCTGCGTTGGATTCAAGCCGACTTACGGCCGCGTCTCGCGTTTCGGCCTCGTGGCCTTCGCCAGCTCGCTCGACCAGATCGGGCCGTTCACCAAGGACGTGCGCGACGCGGCGACGTTGCTCGAAGTCATCAGCGGCCACGACCGCCGCGATGCCACGAGCATCCCGCAGCCCGTGCCCGCCTACACGCAGGCGCTCACCGGCGACATCAAGGGCCTGCGACTCGGCCTGCCGAAGGAATACATGGTGGGCGGCCTCGCACCCGAAGTGAAGGCGGCCGTGGACGCGGCGGTGAAGCAGCTTCAGTCGCTCGGCGCGACCGTGCAGGAAATTTCCCTGCCGCACACGGACTACGACGTGGCGGTCTATTACATCATCGCCACCGCCGAGGCGTCCGCGAACCTCGCGCGCTTCGACGGCGTGCGCTACGGCGCGCGCGTGGACGGCGCGGACCCGCTGGAGATGTATGGCAACACGCGCGGCGCGGGCTTTGGCGCGGAGGTGAAGCGCCGCATCATCCTCGGCACCTACGTTCTCTCCAGCGGCTACTACGACGCGTATTACTTGCGCGCGCAAAAGGTCCGCACGCTCATCCGGCAGAACTTTCTGAAAGCCTTTGAGCAGGTGGACGCCATCGTCACGCCCACCACGCCCACGCCCGCGTTCAAGCTCGGCGAGAAGTCCGGCGACCCGTTGCAGATGTATCTCTCCGACATCTTCACCATCGGCTGCAATCTCGCGGGCATCCCGGGGTTGAGCCTCCCGTGCGGCTTCGCCAGCCCCGGCCCTCAACTCTCAACGCTCAACCTCAAGCTTCCCGTCGGCCTGCAACTCCTCGGCAAGCCCTTCGGCGAGGAAACCATCCTGCGCCTCGCGCACGCCTACGAGCAGAGCACCCACTGGCACACAGTGAAGTCTCCGGCATCTGCGGCCTGACAGTTTACGATCCGGGCGGTTGAAGGAGATGAACCTCTGGCTGGCGACACCGTCGGGATTGAAGCCCGGCCCGAGCTTGGTGTTTGGCGCCGCAGGTGCGGCATGGTCCGGGCATGGCAGGCATCCACACGCAAATAACGCCGCCCCTATGGGGCTTTTTGCTTGGTTGGGGTTCTGTGGCCACAAAGATTTCACGCCTGCGGCGTTGAGGAGCGGGAAAGCCTTATTTTGAGGCATCCCAGCTCAACTTTGCTGCTCCCGAGTTGAGGTTGGCTGCTCCAAAGTTCAGGTTTCCTGCTCCCGAGTCGAGGTTGCTTGCCCCAAAGTTCAACTTTGGAGCAGGAAAGCTGAGGTTGGGAGCAAGCGAGCTGAGGTTTGGAACAAGAAAGTTAAGGTAGCGAGCAGGCGAGTTGAGGTTTGGAGCAGCAAAGTTCAAGTCGCGAGCAGGCGAGTTGCGCTCGGGAGCGTCCGAGTTGAAGTCGGGAGCACCAAAGTGCAGCTTCGGAGCAGGAAACTTCAACTTGGAAGCAGGCGGGTTCAACTCGCGGGCAGGCGACCTCAACAATGGAACAGCCGACCTGCGCTTGGGAGCATCCGAGCGGAGGTTTCCTGCCCCAAAGTTGCGTCCGCCTGCCCGCGAGCTAGACTTGGCTGCCCGCCACTTGACCCTGAACCCGTGGCGGCTGTGGCGGCGCTCGGTGAGCGCCGAGTGGCGACCACCCATCGGCGAGGGATGCCTCGCCCGACAGGCACCGACCGCCGCCACAGGTTCGTGGGCAGGGAGCCGGCGCGCGGTCAGCCGCCGACGCTGGCGTGTTCCTCGTTGGTGATGGCGTTGAGGATTTTGAACTGTTCGGCGTGAAACGCGGGGTCGGCGCGGAAGGTGAGCTTGCCGAAGAATTTCTTCTCCATTTCGATGAGGATCTGCTCGTCCTCCTTGCGCAGGCGGTCCAGCACGGCCGGGTGCGAGATGATGCGGAGCTGGAAGTCGCTGTCGTCGCGCGGGCGCTTCTTGAGGATTTCCTGGAGCTTGCGCTGGATTTCCACGCTCATGGTCAGGGCGCTCTTCACCTTCGCGCGGCCTTTGCAGTAGGGGCAGTCCTGATAGACGGTGGAGCGGATGCTCTCGGTGTGGCGCTGGCGGGTCATCTCCATGAGGCCGAGCTGGGAGATGGGCAGGATGTGGGTCTTGGCCTTGTCGCGCCGGAGGCCCTCCTTGACGCGCTGATAGACGCTCTGCTGGTCGCGGCGGTGCCGCATGTCAATGAAGTCGAGCACGATGAGGCCGCCGAGGTTGCGCAGGCGCAGGAGGCGGGCGATTTCCTCCGCCGCCTCGAGGTTGACCTTCACGATGGTGTTCTCCTTGTCCAGCTCCTTGCTCTTGTGGCTGCCGGTGTTCACGTCAATGGCCACGAGCGCCTCGGTCTCGTCCACGACGAGGTAGCCGCCGCTCCTGAGCGGAACCTGGCGGGAGAAGGCGGCCTCGAGCTGGCGCGAAATGCCGAAGCGGTCGAAGACGGGCTGCGGCTCGTTGTAGTGCTTCACCTTGGCGATGGAGCGCTTGGAGACCTTGCCGATCATCGCCTGCATCCGCTCGAACTGCTTGCTGTCGTCAATGACGATGCGCTCGACATCCTCGGTGAGGAAGTCGCGCACGGTGCGCTCGATGAGGTCGGGCTCCTGGAAGACGCAGGTGGCGGCGCCTTGCTTTTCGATGCGCTCCTGCACGGCCTTCCACTCCTCAAGCAGGAAGGCGAGGTCGCGGATGAAGTAACGCTCCTGCTGGCCCTCGCCGGCGGTGCGGATGATGACGCCCATGCCGTCGGGGATGTTGAGCTTGCGCAGGATTTTCTTGAGGCGCTGGCGCTCCTCGTGGTTTTCGATCTTGCGCGAGATGCCGGACTGGTCGGAGTTCGGCAGCAGCACGAGATAGCGGCCGGGCAGCGCGAGGTGCGTGGTGACGCGCGGCCCCTTGGTGCCGATGGGGCCTTTGGTGACCTGGATGATGATGTCCGTGCCCTTGGGGAAGAGCTTGGGAATGTCCTTCTGCGTGACCTTGGGCTTGTCCTTGGGCGGCGACTTCTTCTCGCGCTCGACGACTTCGACGCCGCTGTCGAGGTTGCTGGGCACGATGTCCCAGTAGTGGAGGAAGGCGTTCTTCTCGAAGCCGATGTCCACGAAGGCGGCCTTCAGGCCGTCCTCGAGGTTGCGAATTTTCCCCTTGTAGATGCTGCCGACGAGACGCTCCTCGGTGGTGCGCTCGATGGTGAACTCCTCGAGGCGTCCGTCTTCGATCACCGCGACGCGCGTTTCGAGCGACTCGGAATTGATGATGACCTCCTTGAGAATCTTCTTCTCAGGCTTCATCAGCTTCTTGACCTTGGTGACGACCTTCTGGGCGGCGTGCCGGATGGAGGCCATGAGACCCTTGGGGTGTTCCTTGAGCTCGACGGGCTTGAAGCCGCCCTCCTCGGCGTTGACTTCCTCGGGTGTTTCGAGGTTTGGCTCGCGGTAGTCGTGGCGGCCGGCGAGTTTCGGCGGCGTGCCGTGGGCGTCGCCCTCGGCGGGCAGGCCGGCGGCGAGGTTTTCGGCGCGGCGGATTTCATGCTCGCGGCCACGGGCGAAGACGGATTCGTCCCCGCTGATCTTTTCACCGCCGGTGGCGGCGGCGCGGGCCTGGATGGCGGCGCGGTCGGGCTTGGCGTTGGGGTTGAGGCCGCCAGAAGGACGGAAGCGGTGCGTGCCGCGGCGGTTGGAGAAGCGATTGCTCATGTGGGTTAGTAAGACCTGCGGTGCAGGTAGATGTTTT
>CAYZJP010000001.1:0-48015 GCA_964478755.1 uncultured Klebsiella sp. | reverse complement strand
TGGAGGAGGCCCGCGGCGACCAGGGTGCAGATCACTGAAGTCCCGCCGTATGATAACAGCGGCAGTGGCACGCCCGTCACGGGCATCAAGCGAATGTTCATGCCGATATTGATGAACACGTGGCTGAACAGGAGCGCTACCACTCCCGCCGCCATCATCTTGCCCAGGCGGTCGCGCGCCTGGCCGGCGATCCTGATTCCGGCGAACAGAACCACCGCGTAAAGCGAGAGCACAACCATGCTCCCGACGAATCCACTCTCCTCGGCAAGCACGGAGAAGATGAAGTCGTTGTGCGCCACGGCGCGCGGCAGGTAGCCCAACACGTTCTGGGTTCCCTGCCGCCAGCCCTTCCCCGTCAGCCCACCGGAGCCGACCGAGATGAGCGCCTGTTCGACATTGTAAGAGTCGTTGCGCTCCTGGATGCGGGCCTTCTGAAGCTCCGCCGCCGTGGCGTTGGGCGGAGCAAAATACTTGTAGTCCAAACCGAAATAGACGAGCAGCCGTCGGCGCTGGTAGTCCTGCAGCTTCAACTGCCAGCCCGGCGGCGCGAACAGCACGTCCACCAGAATCAGCGCGATGACCAGCGCCGAGCCGCCGAGGAAGCGCCGCAGATATTTCGCCGGGATGCCGGCGACATACATCATCACGAAGCCCGTCGGGATGAACACCAGCGCCGAGCCGAGGTCCGGCTCGACGAAGATCAGCGCGAACGGCAGGCCGAGCATCCCGAGCGACTTCCAGAAGTTTCCGGTGAGCTTCAGCTCGTCCAGCGGACGCGCGAGGAAATTTCCCAGCGCGAGGATGAAGGCGATTTTCGCAATTTCCGACGGCTGAAGCTGGAAGAAGCCGAGGTCAATCCACCGCCGCGCGCCGAACCGCACCGAGCCGATGTGCGGGATGAGCACGAGCAGCAGCAGGAGGATGCTTGCCCAGTAAAAGACATACGACCAGCGCGCCAGCGTCTGGTAGGGAATCACGCCCACGCCGGCCATCGCGCCGAGGCCGAGCGCGTAAAAGACGATTTGCCGGAAGTGAAGCTGTTTGAACCACACCACGCCCGCGCCGGATTCCGTGGCGAGCCGCGCGCTGTAGATGAACAGCACGCCGAGCACCATCAGCCCGAGCAGCGCGCAAAGCATCACCCAGTCAATCCGGGCGGGCTTTTCGGCGATGTTGGGGCGGTCGAGCATGGGTCAGTTCACTTGGGCGAGCGTTGAGTTCTTCTGTCCGCTGTCGCGCTCGCGTTTCTGGAGCGCCTGATAAATCAATTTCGCCACCGGCGCGCACGTCTTGCCGCCGGACGCTCCGCTCTCGACCATCACGATGACCGCCCACTTCGGCTTGTCCACGGGTGCGAACGACGCGAACCAAGTCACCTTGGCTTCGCTGTCCTTGTGGCCCGCCCGCTCGACTTCCGCCGTGCCGGTCTTGCCGCCGATCTTCAGGTTGTCCACCGCTGCCGCCGTCCCGGTGCCGCCCTTCTCCTCCACCTCGGCCAGCATCGCCTCGTGAATCAGGCGCAGATTTTCCGGCTTCACGCCGAGTTCGTCGCGCACGCGCACGGGGAACTCTGAAGCCTTCTCGCCCGCCTGCGCGTCGCTCGGCTCCAGCCGCAGGATGAGTCGCGGCCAGAAAACTTTCCCGCCGTTCGCGACCGCAGCGGTCATCACGGCGATCTGCAACGGGCTGACGGACACCTTGCCCTGGCCAATGGCGAGGTTGGCCGTGTCGCCGGGCTGCCAGCGGCGCACGAGATCATTCTGGTCGGGGAATTCCCCTGCCGTCTCCTGGCGCGGCAGGATGCCGGTGCGCTCGCCGAGGTGAAACTTCTCGCCGAGCATGATCATTTTCTGGAGCACACCGGGCTTGAGCGCGTGGTGGATGAAGTAGGAATTCGACGAGTGCATGAGCGCCTTTTTGAAGTCGTAGGGGCCGGCCGCCACGGTGTCCTTGACTTTGCGATTGCCGACGTGGATGCAGCCTTTGCCCGGACGTTCCGGGTCCGCCTCGACGAGGAAAATCTCCTTCGGGTCGAGCGCGCCCATTTCCAGCGCGGCCAGGCCGGTGAGCATCTTGAGAATCGAGCCGGGCTGGTAGTTCTCCTGCGTGGCGCGGTTGAGCAAAGGACGCTGCACCGGATGGTTCAGCACGTTGGTCCAGTGCTCCGCCGAGATGTGCCCCATGAACTCCACCGGCTCGAACGCCGGCGCGGAGGCCATCGCCAGCACGTCGCCGTTCTGCACATCGAGCACCACCGCCGCGCCGCGTGTCTGCGCGCCGAACATCGGCGTGACCAGCGCCTTCTCGACCGCTTCCTGAAGCTTCAGATCAAGCGTGAGCACGACGTTGTCCCCCGGCTCGGGCACGCGCAGCAGCGACTCCTGCTGCCGGTAGCCGAGGCGGTTCACCATCATGGATTTCGTGCCCGCGACGCCCCGGAGCTGCGAGTCGAAGATGCCTTCCACACCGGACATGCCTTTCCAATCCGGCAGCCGATAATGATAGAAGGCGTCCTCCTCCTCCTGCGAACTGTCGTCCTTCTTCAGCGCGCCGAGGACGTGCGCGGCGAGCGTGCCGTGCGGATAAACGCGCAACGGCTGGATTTCCAAGTCGAGTCCGGGAAAGACACCGGGCCGCTCGGCGAAGCGCGCGACCTGCGTGGCGCTGAGATTTTGCAGCACCGGAATCGGCAGCGCGCGGGTCTCGGTGTAGTGGCGCTGGAAGAATTTCTCGTTGATCACCTGCGGCTGCTGGAGCCAGTCGCCGACCTGCGTGGTGATGTTGCTGACCACGTTGTAGCGCGCCGTCCACTCGAGCTGCTCGCGTTCGGCGCGCGTGCGGACAGTCGCCGGCCGGATGCGGAGATACTCGGCGTGGAAGTGCTTGCCCAGCTCGGCGAGGTAAAGCTCGACGTTGTAGGTCGGGCGGTTCTCCGCGAATGCCTGGCCGGCGCGGTCGAGGATTTTTCCGCGCACCGCCGGGATGCGGACGCTGCGCACGGCCTGGTCCTCAAGGCTGTCGGCAAATTTCTTCGAGGAGAACACTTGCACATACCACAGCCCCGCCAGCAGCACGCAGAAGCCCGCGCCCACGAGCAGCGCCAGCACGCGGAGCTGCGTGTCGGGTTGTTTGATGGGGCTGAGCGGAAGCATGGGTCAGATTCGGGTGCGTTTGATCTGCCTCGTCTCGCGGTAATGCGATTCCGGCATCGGCTGATAGGTGAGCCAGCGGTTGAGTCGCGTGAAGGCGCGGAAAAACAACGGCGCCGCCACCGCCCCGCCCACGGCCATCACGAGCAATTGCGGCAGGAGCCGCCACGTGAGCGGCACGGGCTGGTGGGTGTTCATCAACAGCAACACGACGCACAGCGGCACGAGCGAGCTGGCGAGAAAGCCGGTGAGCACCTGCGCGTAAGTCTGGTCGCGCAGCACGAGGTCGCGTTTGTAATGAAGCAGCGTCCCGGTGACGGCCAGCGCGACGGTCGTGACGCCGAGCGGGTTTGCGGAGAAGGAGTCATGCACCAGGCCGCCGACAATCGCGAGCAGCGCCACGCTCGATAGCGAGGACGACAGCGCGACGTAAACCATCAGCGCCGGGAGCAGGTTGATCTGCGCGCCGAACCAGTGGCGGAAGCCGTCGAAGGAAATCTCAATGGCGACCGCGACCCACGCGGCGAGCAGAATGGAGATGGTTTCGAGGCGGTTCATTGCGCGACGACCCACACTTGATCGAGGGCGTTGAGGTTGACCGCGAGTTTCACACGCGCCTCCTGGTAGAGGCCGAAGCCGACGTTGCGCACGTCCACGATTTCGCCGATGTGGATGCCTTTGGGAAACACGCCGCCGAGTCCGCTGGTGAGCACGGCGTTGCCCGGTTTCAACTCCAGCCCGCTCGTCACGATGGCTTGGCCGGGCTTCACGCTGCTGCCGCGCGAGAGATACGTGAGCGTCACGATGGCCGGGTCAGATGCGTAGGGCATGACGATGCCGTTCTCCGCCGTTTCCTTCACCAGCGCGCCGACGCGGCAGTTCTGGTCGCCGAGCAGGACAACTTGCGAACGCGTCGCGCCGACCGCAGCCACGCGGCCCGCGAGTCCGTCGGGCGTGATGACCGGCATGTCCACGCGCACGCCGTCCTTGCTGCCCACGTCGATGAAAACGGCGCGCCACCAGTTCGCCGGGTCGCGGGCGATCACGCGCGCGGGCTTGAGCTTCCACGGCGCGCGGGCGGGGAAACCGGCCTGCTTGCGGAGGCGGTCGTTTTCTCGCGCGGCCTCCTGGGTTTGGGCGAGGTTGAATTCGAGCTTCTGCTTCTCGGCGCGGATCTGCTCCAGCTCGCGCACGAGGTCTTCGCGGGGGACGACGGAGTTGCCCATGCGACGCGCGACGTTCTGGGTGGATTCCGTGATCCCGAAGAGCGGGAGGAACAGCCCGGTGAGGGCGAGCTTGACGCGACTGGCCGCAGACTCTGGCAGGCTGAGAAACATCAGCCCGACCAGCGCCACGATTCCCAGCGCGATGTATTGCGGCTTGCGCAGCATGGCCCGCAGAGTTGCGGGCGAACGGTCAGCTCTGGCTGGAGGTGGCGACGCGCTTGAGGAACGCGAGCTCTTGGAGGACGCGGCCGGTGCCTTCGGCCACGGCGGTCAGCGGATCGTCGGCAATGTGGACGGGCAAACCCGTCTCCTGCGCGACCAGCCGGTCAATGTTCCGCAGCAACGCGCCGCCGCCCGCCATGACAATGCCGCGGTCAATCAAGTCCGCGGACAATTCAGGGGGGCAGCGTTCCAGCGTGATGCGGACCGACTCCAAGATGCTCGAAAGCGGTTCCTTCAAGGCTTCGCGAATCTCTTCTGAGCGGATGGTGATGGTCTTGGGAAGTCCCGCGCTCAAATCGCGGCCCTTGACCTCCATCGTGAGTTCCTGCTCCAGCGGAAAAGCCGAACCGACGCGGATTTTGATTTCCTCCGCCGTCCGTTCGCCAATCATCAAATTGTAGGTGCGCTTCATGTGCGCCACGATCGTCTCGTCAAACTCGTCCCCGCCCACGCGCAGGCTCCGGCTGAACACGATGCCCGCGAGCGAGATGATCGCGATCTCGCACGTGCCGCCGCCGATGTCCACGATCATGTTGCCCGCCGGCTCATGCACCGGCAGGCCGACGCCGATGGCCGAGGCCATTGGTTGTTCAATCAGGTAAACTTCCCTCGCTCCGGCGTGCGTGGCTGAGTCCTTCACCGCACGCCGCTCGACCTCGGTGATTCCCGAAGGCACGGCCACGACCACGCGCGGCGCGATGAGCTTGCGATGGTGAACCTTCTGGATGAAATGCCGCAGCATGGCCTCCGTGATCTCGAAGTCGGCGATCACGCCGTCCTTCATCGGGCGGATGGCGAGGATGTTGCCGGGGGTGCGGCCCAGCATTCGTTTAGCTTCCTCGCCGACGGCGAGCACGTTCGTCGTTCCCGCCTGAATGGCGACGACGGAAGGTTCCCGCAGGACAATGCCCTGATCCCGCACGTAAACCAGGGAGTTTGCCGTCCCGAGGTCTATCCCGATGTCGTTGGAAAACAGGCTTTTTAATTGCGAGAACATGAACGCGCCTAGCAGCCGGGAGCGTAGGAGGGCGTCGGAGAGAGGGTCAAGTTATTTCAAGGCCGACGGGCCGGGACTTTGCAGTCGCCTCCCGCTCTGGCACGGCACGCCGGCCTACTGCGCGGAAATCTTCCCGGTCTGCTGGTCAATCACCCACTTCTTGCCGCCGGGCAGCACCGGAATGGAAGTAATGATCTTGAGGCTCACCATCTCGTTGATGTCTTTCGGAATCCGCTTCTTCTGCTTGATGTAGTCGCCGAGAAAGTTGTTGAGGGTTTGACTCACCTCCTGGATGTAGGCGTCGTCGTTGGAAGCGCGCGTCGTGACGGCGGCGGACGGCGGCTGGCCGGGTCGCGGATCGGGGGCGGGCGGCGCAGACGCCGCAGTTTCGGCGGGGGCGGACCCCGGTTCGGGTGACTTCTGTCGCTTGCAGCCGATGGTCAGGAAAATGGCGCTCAGGCAAAGTGCAAGGAGAAGATGGGAAGAAACCGGTGACATGGGAGCAAAGAAAACCGCCGTTCAATTGTCCGCCATGGTAATGGTCCACATGCCGGAAGCGGCATTGATCGGAGTGCCCGCCTTGATGGTCTTATCGAACGGAATGTATTCCGCGTGGCCGTCCACGAGCTGCCAGTTCCACTTGCCGTTGTGGACGTAATTTTGATCGAAGCCGTTGGAGGTGGTAGTGCGGGCAGGTAGATGAGCTGGTCGGGACTGTCCGTGACGGTGGCACTGCTCTGGCCCTGCAAATTGACGGTGGTCTGCCGCTCATGAAGCATGATGGTTTCGGCGGGGGCAGGCACAATGTTGAGTCGCACTGGGCTTATCTTGACGCCAACTCCGAGTTGCGATGTCGGTCCCCAGAACAAGCCAACCCCGCCGGTGCTCCCGGAATGCGGCGGGTAATTTCCCGCCGCCATCGAGCTGCCCCGTGACATCGAATAGCTGCGCTTGGCGACCGCCGTGTTGACGCGCGTCAGCTTGTCATTCGGACACTCCATGATCTTGACGCTGTCAGCGGGGAGCACCGAGGTGCCACCGAGCTGGCTAATGTCCTTCGAGCCGCCGGTGTAGCGATTCAACAAGTCGTCGAAGGTCCAGTTGTTCCCGAGGGTGTCATTCACATTGGCGTAGGGAATTGCGTCGTCGTTGTCCCCGGCGTAAACGAGCGTCCCGAGGCCAGCCTGCTTGAGATTGTTCAGGCACTTGATGGAACCCGCTTTCATCTTCGCCTTCGAGAGCGCGGGCAAAAGCATCCCCGCAAGGATCGCGATGATGGCGATGACCACAAGCAATTCGATGAGCGTGAAGCCGCTCGAACGTCGAGGCGGGCTGGCGAGGGTTGTCATGCGGATGTTATCGCGCGCGTGGCTTCGGTTTGTCAACCACGGCACCGCTCACAGCTTCCGCACGTTGATATTGCCGAAGTCCATCCCGGCTCCGGTGTCCTTGAGGCCGAGGGAACCTTTGCCTGCGGGCACGGGGACGCGGGCGGTTTCCTTGTCGCCGAGGAAGACGATGGCTTCCGTGCCCTTCACTTGCACGCGGACGCGGCCGCCCTTGCCGGCTTCGAGGCCGGTCTTGATTTCGGTGCCTTTGCCGCCGCGACCGCGGACGAGAATCGCGGGCGCGTCCCCGGCCGTGACGGTCTTGCCCGCGCGGATGTCCATGAGGAACTCCACGTCGCCAAACTCGGCCTCGGTCCAGAGGGTTTCCTTCTGGGCATTGGCGCCTTCCTTGAGGACGAGCCGCCAGTCGCTGGGCTGCCAGCGGGACTTGGCGTCGCCGGCGCTGGTCCAGCCGCGCAAGTCCGCGCCGTTGTAGAGCGGTGCCCAGCCGGGGTCGGTGGGGGCGACGAGTTCGGGCGCGGGACTGCTGGAGGGAAGTTCCTTGATGCGGATGTTTCTGAAGTCAATGTGCGCGCCCTCGCTTTCGAGGGCGAGATAGCCTTTGCGATAGTTGCAATCGTCGCCGCCGGAGACTTCGTGTCCGTTGACGGTGAGGCGGAGGGAGCCGTTGTTGCAGACGATGTGGTAGTGGTTCCACTCGTTCGTGCCCTTGCTGTATTCGCCGCTGGGAAAGCTGCGCATCCCGTTGTGCCTGCCGAGCGGTTTCATCGTCGCGCCGTGAATTGGGAAGACATCGCCGTGGGTGGTGAACCACTCGGGCTTCTTGCCGGTCTTCTTCTCGTAGTCCGTGGCATAGCCGTGATCGAGCACCTGCACCTCGATGCCGCGCAGGAAGGGCACGCCCGGCGCGCTGATGGCCGTGCCCCAGATGAAGACACCGGAGTTCCCGCCGTGCTCCAGATGCCGCCACTCGACTTCGAGGATGAAGTTCTCGTATTGCCGCGTGGTGCGCAGCGCGCCGGTGGGCTTGCCCGTGCAATGGATCATGCCCTCGCGCACGGACCACGTCTCGGGCGCGCAATTGATGTTCGTCCAGCCCGTGAGGTCGCGGCCGTTGAACATGGAGATAAAACCGTCGGCATCGGCGGCGAAGAGCGGCAGTGCGAGCGCTGTGAACGCGAGCGAGAGAAGGTGCTTCATGGGGCGAGCGTAGCAAGCCGGCGGACGGCGTCCAACTCGAAGGCGGGGAACTGATTTAACGCCAAGGCGCAAAGACGCGGGGAGGGGTTGGAGTTGGGGCTGATAGGCTGGTGAATCCGGTGGACAGGCGCATTTTTGTGCTCATCGCCGGCCTGGACGAAATCACCTTGCCGCCGCGCGCGTGGTTGCCAGAGTCTTTTCCCATGAGCAACCGCATGACCGCCCTCGTGAATTTCGCCGCCACGCCGCACAGCGTCGAGCTGCGCGAGTTGGCCGCGCCGGAGATCGGCCCGCGCGATGTGCTGCTCCAGGTGCAGGCGGTGAGCGTGTGCGGCAGTGACTTGCACCAGTGGCTCGGCGGCGCGAGCTGGAAGGTGAATTACCCGGTCGTGCTCGGGCATGAGTTCGGCGGCTTCATCGCGCAGGCGGGACGCGAGGTGCAGGGCTTTGCCGAGGGCGACCGCGTGGTGAGCGAGACGGCGGCGGTGATTGACGAGCAGTCGCCGATGAGCCGGCAGGGTCTCTACAACCTCGACCCGAACCGGCTCGGCTTCGGCTACGGCGTGGACGGCGCGATGACGCAGTTCGTGAAGGTGCCGGCGCGCTGCCTGCATCGCATCCCGGCGGGCCTGTCGTTCGAGAAGGCCGCGCTCACGGAGCCGTGCTGCGTGGCTTACAACGCGGTGTGCATGAACGGCCGCGTGCAGGTGGGCGACACGGTGCTGGTGCTCGGTCCCGGTCCCATCGGCCTGCTCTGCGCAGTGATGGCGAAGCTCGCCGGCGCGCGGCACGTCATCGTCGCCGGGATGCCGGCGGATGCGAAGCGGCTGGCGGTGGCGTTGCAGCTCGGAACGCACGCGGTCATCACCGGCGACCCGTTGCCCGCCGTGCGCGAACTCGGCGACGGCCTGGGCGTGGACGTGGTGATTGATGCGGCGGGAGTCTCCGCGACGTTGCAGATTGCGATGCAGGCGGTGCGGCCCGGCGGCCAAATCCTCAAGGTCGGCTGGGGGCCGCAGCCGTTGGGCTTCAGCCTCGACCCGCTGGTGTTCAAGGCGGTGAAGCTGCACGGCAGTTTCTCCCACAATTGGCCCGTCTGGGAGCGCGTCATCGCGATGATTGCCGCCGGCCAAATCAACCTCGACCCCGTCATCAGCCGCGTCGCCCCGCTCGCCGAGTGGCACGAGTGCTTCGAGAAAATGCACACCGGCGACTACGTGAAGGCGGTGCTGAAGCCGGGCACCTGAATTGCGGCCACAGATGGACACAGATGAAACACAGATGGGAGTGTGGCGTTCACGCCGCAGAGGCTTGCGCAAGTCCACCGTCGTTCAAACGCACTTCTCCATACTGGCATCCTGCGATCTGGAGGCCGCGCTCTTTCCGCTCCATCTGTGTTTATCTGTGTTCATCTGTGGCTAATCCCTGATTCCCATGCCACTCGCCACAATGCCCAAGTGCTTCCTCGAAACCATCTGCGTCGAGCGCACGATGACCGTGGACCAGTGGATTGATCTCTCGGCGGGACTCGATCTGGACGGGCAGGAGTTTTACTACGGCTTCCCCGGCATCACTGACCTCACGACGTGCGAGCGCTACCGGCGGCGCGTCGAGACGCAGGGACGGACCATCCCGATGTTCTGCTGCGCGCCGGACTTCACGCGGCCAGACGCGGCTGAACGCAAGGCCGAGGTGGAAAAGCAAAAGCCCTTGCTCCGCGCCGCCGCCGCGCTGGGCGCGAAATATCAGCGCGTTCTCTCCGGCCAGTGGCGGCCGAACGTCTCGCGCGCCGACGGCTTGCGCTACGCAAAGGAATGCATCCTCGACCTGCTCCCCGCCGCCGAGGCGAACGGCGTCACGCTCATCATCGAGAACCACTACAAGGACACGCTCTGGCAGTTCCCCGAGTTCGCGCAGCGCATGGACTTGTTCGTCGAGTTGGTCGAGTCCATCCCGCGCACGCCGTGGTTCGGAGTGAACTACGATCCGTCCAACGCCATCATCGCCGGCGACGACCCCATCGCCGTGCTCGAGGCCGTGAAGCACCGTGTCGTGACGATGCACGCGAGCGACCGCTACTTCGAGGGCGGCACGATCGAGGATTTGCGGAAGCAAGATGTCAACGCCACCACCGGCTACGCACCGTTTCTCAAACACGGCGTCATCGGGCGCGGGCTGAACGACTACGACCGCATCTTCTCGATTCTGAAAGGCGTCGGGTTCAACGGTTGGATTTCCATCGAGGATGGGCCAGACCCGGCGGTGGGCTTCCAAGACATCGCGGACTCGGCGGTCTTCCTCCGCACGAAGATGCGGGAGCACGGGCTCGTGTAGTGCCGGTCTGAGCTGGAGCCGATCCGTGGGTTCGGGGTGGAACGGCCAACTTGGCCGTTCTCGGCGGCAACCTGCCGCCGAGTTTCGGCACGGGAAACTTCCGAAGCAATCGGTTCGTGCTGGGCGCACAAAACGCGGCGGGCTGGTAGCCCGCCGCAACGGGCCAGTGGCCCGTTCCACCCAGCATCCACCTGAATCATTCGTGCTGAGGGCCGACCTGCCCACTCACGCGAGCGGCAACTCAACGTCTCCGCCCATCGGCTTCGCCTCGACCGCTGGCGTCAGCGGCAGCGGAGCCTTCGGCGCTTCCAACATCACCAGCGCAGGCCGCAGCATCTGCCCTTGGAACGTGTAGCCCGTGGCGACCGTCTCGAAAACCTTCGCGTCGTCGGGGATGTCCTTGCGCCCGTCCGCCGTCTGGTGCTGGCCCGGCTCGAAGCCATCGCCCGCCGCCGGCGCAAACGCCACCAGACCGATGCGGCGCGCGGCGTCGCGGCAGGCGTTCTGGAAGTGCGCGAGCTGCTCGATGAGGTTCTGCTGGCCGGAGTGTTTGCCCGCGCGGTGCAGCGCATAGACGTGGTCCAGCACGCGCACGAGCACTTGGAGCCAGTCCGTCTCGGCTCGCTTGAGCTTCTCGACTTCGAGCCGCAGCGTGGATTTCTCAGAGTCGTTGGCCTTCTTCATGAAGTCGGCGAAGCGCAGTGCCTCCTGCGTCATCTCCTCGGACACCTGCTTGGCGGACTCGATGGCACGCGCGTTGTGCTCCTGCACGTTTTGCCACTGCGCGGTGGCGATGGTGATCTGCGTCGCGACCTTTTCGAGGTTCTGGATTTGGTTCGCCGTGGACTGAAGCTTTTCCAACTGTTCGAGCTTCGTCGCATTCTCCGCGTCAGTGAAGAACGGGAGCAAGGAAACCCAAGCCGCTCCGCCGACAGCCACCAGTGCCAGCACCGCGATCCAGATGTTGATGGGATGCTCGCTCTGCTCGACGATCCGCCAAGCGACATAGTCCAACACAGCCGCGCTGAACAGGCAGACAAAGAGGGAAAAGGATGGCACTCGGGCCAGGCGTGTTTCCGGGCGGTCACTCATGGCGGCGGAGGGTAGGGCGAAAGCTCAAAGTTCAAAGTTCAAAGTTCAAAGCCCCCCGCTACGGGGCGCATCTCACTTTCTTGCAAGCGGCAGTTCCGTCTCTGCAAGCCGGAGGCTTGCCAGCCATTAGCCGGGGGTTGAGCGTCAGCGATACCCCCGGTCAACGGGCCGGGCGCAGCACCGCGTGAGCGGTGCCAGAGCGACTGCGGCGGCCGCTGCGACGCCTTCGGCGTCGTTGGCTTCTCGCCGTAGTCCGGGGGTATCGTCGCTATGCTCCTCAACCCCCGGCTAATGGCTGGCATCGCTCCGCGATGTTTCCGACGACCGCCGGCCGGTTGCAATAAAGTGAGATGCGCCCCCCGCTACGAACGAATTGGCCACATCCGAGCTGCGTTTCACCCGCCGATGAAATTCGCCTGCGCGATACGAAGCACATTCTCCCCAAGAATCTTGCGGATCGTCGCGTCGCTGTGGCCGCGCTGCACGAGGCCGACGGTGAAGAGCGGCCAGTTCGTCCACGCGAGGCTCTGCTCGGCGTGGGGCTTGGGGCGGTAATCATCGGCGGGCCAGAGGTGTTCCCAGCGCGCGCCGGCGGCGGAGACGGGCGAGGAGCCGTCCTTGCGCTTCGGCACTTTCGCGCGCTCGGCCTCCTCGTTGCGTGAGGTGTAGGAAATGTCCGGGCCGATGGCCACGTGGTCCGCACCGAACTTTTTCACGGCGTAATCAATGTGGTCGAGAAACGCACCAAGGTCGCCGTTCGCGCCGAGGAAGCGCGGGATGCAGCAGATGCCAATCAGCCCGCCCGTGTCGCAGATGGCCTTCACAGTGTCGTCGGGCTTGCCACGAAAATGTTTGTAGAGTCCCGCGCACGTCGTGTGGCTGGCGACCATCGGCTTCTTCGAGGCTTTCGCCGCTTCGAGGCTCGTCTTCCAACCTGAATGCGCCACGTCCACGATGACGCCGAGGCGGTTCATCTCCGCGACGACCGCGTGGCCGAAGTCCGAGATGCCGGCGTCGTTCGGCTCGCCCGCGCCGTCGCCGATGGGATTCCGGCGATTGTAAGTGAGGTGCATCATGCGCGCGCCCAGTTCCTGGAAGATGCGGATGAGCCGCAGCTCGTCGCGCACGCTTTCCCACTGCTGGCGCAGCGGCACGCCGTTGGTCGTGAAGTAGAGGCACTGCTTGCCGGCCTTTTTCGCGGCCACGATGTCGTCGGGTTTCACGGCCTTGAAACAATCCTCGCGGCCGAGGTCGGTGGCGTAGGTGAAGCGCGCGAGCCGCTTGATGAGGCGCAACGGATCGCTGCCTTCCTCGCCGGTGTTTTGGAAAATACACGTCACACCAGCGGCGCGGAAGGCTTCGAGAAATTCCTTTCGCTCGGCTACGTCTGTCGCCCAGCGCGTCATGCTCATCTCTTCGCGCAAGTCCGCAAGCTCTGGCTCGGTCGCCCCGCCGCCGGCGAACTCGGCGAACTTCGCGCCGTCCAAAGCCGCGCGCGGAGCAAAGCCGTAGCTCTCGAACACGAGCGACTCCGCGTGCAACTTGAAGCCGTAATCGAGATCGCGTTGGCTGGGCTTGAGCACTGAGAGCGCGACCTCGCGGGCTTTTTGGATGCGTTCGTTCGGCGGCGAGAGCGGAGAGGCAGCGCGAGTGCGTGGCGTGCAGATGCTACCGCCAAGGCCGAGCAAGGACAGCGTGGCGGAGGAGCGGAGAAAATTTCGGCGGGAGTGCGCGGTGGTCATGCGCGAATGGTTTGACCAAGTGTGGGACGGGTCAAGCCTCAGCGAGGCTGGCCAACCCGAATCATACGTTGCGTGAAAACAGTTTCCGGCTAATTCTCCCGACATCAGCTCAAGTCACGGAATACGCATGGGGCGCCGATGGGGTGTTGCGGGCGTATCCGGCTTTGGCCGACGGCTTGTTCTTCGCGCGAGACAAAGGGCGGCTGGTGTGTGTGGATTTGCGGACGGCGAAGTAGCCTTGCGAAACATTCCCCCGCGCGGTTCAAGAGGACAGGCGAAATCCGCCTTTCTATTCAGCGGGCAACTGGTCTAATCCACGCCCATGCCCTCCCCCGGCACCGAGCACCGCAAGCTCGCGGCCATCATGTTCACGGACATGGTGGACTACAGCGCGCTTGCCCAACGCGACGAGGCGCTTGCGCTGGAACTGCTGGAGGAACATCGCCGCGTCTTGCGTGGACTCTTTCCCGAACACCAAGGGACGGAAATCAAGACCACCGGCGACGGGTTCCTGGTCGAGTTCGCCAGCGCGCTGGCGGCGGTGCGCTGCGCCATTGAAATTCAAGAGGTGATTGCCGGTCGCAATGCCACCGCGCCGGACGGCAAGACGTTTCAAATTCGCATCGGCATCCACGTGGGTGACGTGGTGCGGCGCGAGAATGACGTGTTCGGCGACGGCGTGAACATCGCGGCGCGCATCGAGCCGCTGGCCGAGCCGGGCGGCATCTGCATTTCGGAGGACGTGGCGCGGCAGGTGCAGAACAAGCTGCCGCAGACGTTCGTGAAGTTCGGCCCGGCGGAGTTGAAGAACATCCAGTTGCCCGTGGTGGTCTATAAGCTTTCCTCCGGCGCGGCGAACGCAGGAGCCACCGCTCCATCCGCGCGCCGTCCTTCGAGCCTCTCGCGCTCCACACAGGTCTTTGCCGTGATCCTGCCGGTCGTGCTCGGCGTGAGTGTCTGGATGATTGGAAAATTCTGGCCAACAAAGTCCGTAATTTCCAGCATTCCATCCGCCAAACCTTCCGCGCGCATCACCTCGCTGGCCGTGAAGCCGCTGGATGACTACTCCGGTGACACCAATAATGCCTATCTCAGTGATGGCATGACCGACGCCTTTTGCGCCGCGCTGGGCAACATCAGCGCCTTGCGTGTGCCGGGCCGCTCCACCGTCATGCGCTACAAGCACAGCCCGAAGTCCATTCCAGAGATGGCGAAGGAATTGAGCGTGGATGCAGTCGTCGAAGGCTCCATCCAGCGCGCGGGGAACCGCATCCTTGTCACCGTGCAACTGGTCGAGGGCGCCACGGACCGGCACCTTTGGGCGGCCAGGTTCGAGCGAGACATGGGCGACTTCTTCAAAGTGCAGGGCGAAGTCGCGCAGGCCATTGCCGACGAAATCCAGGTGCGCCTGACGCCCGAAGACCGTGCCCGCCTGGGGCGTGCCCGCACTGTGAACCCCGACGCCCTTGAAGCGTATCTGCGCGGAATGGAATCCTTTTGGAATTGGTCCGACAAAGGTGTGAGCAATGCATTCAACTACTTTCAGCAGGCCATCAAGATTGATCCGAACTACGCGCCAGCGCACGCGGGTATTGCCATCGCTTACTATAATGAAAAGGAAGGACCGCGCGAGGCCATGCCCAAAGTCCTGGCCGCAGCGCAGGAAGCGATCCGACTGGACCCAATGCTCGGCGATGCTTACGTTATCCGAGGCTGGGTCCGGCTCCAGTTTGATTGGAATTGGGCTGAAGCTGAAAAGGACTTCCGACACGGGCTGGACCTAGCCCCAAATTCTTCTTATGCGCTGGACACCTATTTCAGCTTTCTGGTGCAGCGTGAGAAGTTTGACGAGGCCATCGCCTATGCGCAGAAAGCGTTGAAACTGGATCCACGTTCACCGGCACTCAACGCCGACCTGGGCTGGGTGTATGATATGGCGGGGCATCCCGAGTTGGCCACACCCCACCTGGTTAAGGCACTGCAACTGGAGACGAATTTCGCCTACGGCCATTTTATTCTCAGTGAAAATCATCGGCTCCTCGGCAAGACGAACGAGGCGGTGGCCGAAGTTGAAAAAGTTGTGGCTCTCGATCCGGGGCCGCAATCCGTGGCTGCACTCGGATACATCTACGGTGTGGTGGGCCGGCGCGCCGAGGCGTTGCAGCAATTGGCGAAATTGGACGAGTTGTCGCGAACACGGTTTGTCGGCAACTATTGGCGGGCGATGATTAGTATGGGCTTGGGCCAAAAGGAAACCGCGCTGGATTTCCTGGAGAAGGCCTATGACGACCGCGGCGACACGATGCCTTGGCTGAAACTGTTTCCTCATCTGGCTCCATTACGCAACGAGCCGCGCTTCCAAGCGCTGCTGAAAAAAGTCGGCCTCGACAAATGAGCATCGCGGAGCGATGTCAGCCATTAGCCGGGGGTTGAGCGCAGCGATACCCCCGGTTAACGGTCGAGACGTGCAGCACCGCGCAGCGGTGCCAGCCTGCGACCCCTCCCGGGGTCGCGCCATGTTGCCAAACGATTCCGGGGGTGTCGTCGCTTCGCTCCTCAACCCCCGGCTAATAGCTGGCAAGCCTCTGGCTTGCACACGCGAAACCGCCGCTTGAAACAAACCGAGAAGCGCCTGTAGTTTCAGTGCGCTTGAGAATTCCTTGTCACCCGCGCTTTGCGGTTCATACTACAAAGCCAGAACATGAAATCGCTCCAGCACACCATCAAGGCCGTTGTCCGGCAGGGAGAGGAATCAGGCTACGTCGCCGAGTGCGTGGAAATCGCCGTCGTGACGCAAGGCGCGACGCTGGATGAAGTCACCCGCAATTTGCAGGAAGCTGTGGCGCTCCACTTGGAAGGGGAGGATTTGAAGTCTCTGGGGCTGGCCGAGAGTCCGACGCTCGTGGTGACGATGGAGGTCGAGCCGGCGTATGCCTAAACTGCGCAGGCTTTCGGCTTCCGAACTCGTTTCGATCTTCCAGCGGTTTGGTTTTGTTGCCCTCACGCAGCGCGGCAGTCACATCAAATTGCGGCGGATCAATCAGGCCGGAGAGAAGCAGACGCTGACGATTCCGAATCACCGCCAGCTCGATACGGGAACGTGCCACGCCATTTTCCGGCAGGCGTGCAGGTATATCGCACCGGATGAGCTTCGCGCGCATTTCTACACGGGTTGACGAGCGTCTCGGTGTGCGCGCGAGCCAGACTTGCAAGCATTGCTGAGAAAAGCCGGCTTCTACAAATGAGTGGTTGAAATAGATGAACACCGCCGCCACGCCAACTTCAGCCAGCAAACCTGCGGACGCTTCGACCCGCCTCATGTCGCTCGACGCGCTGCGCGGGTTCGACATGTTTTGGATCCTCGGCGCGGACGCGCTCGTGCGCGCCTTGCCCAAGGTGCCCTAGTCACCGCCCGCGCCCGCTGCGATCTGTCCGGCGCGCAACCCGCCGCGTGATTATTGAAACTTCCCCCGCACTGCCGCCGTCCAGCAGGCGTCGCAGTCAAAGCTGAAAGCTGATCCGCCATCGTGATGTTCCGTCGCGCCCTCTCACTCCTTCCCGTGTGGTTGGTGCTGCTGCTTGTGGCCGTGATGCCGGCGGTGGCGGCGAGCAAAAGCACGTCCGGCAAAACCCCTGCGATCAAGCCCGCGAAAACCGACGATGGCTTCAAACCATTCGCCATCATCACGCAGCAAAACATCTTCAACGCCAACCGTGGCCCGGCCAAGTCCACCTCGATCACAGCCAAGCAGCCCCGTGCGCCGAAGGTCGAAGCCTTTGCGCTGCTCGGCACGATGAGTTCCGAGCGCGGCTCGGTCGCGTTTTTCGACGGCACCAGTTCCACCTATCGCAAGGCCGCGCAGCCCGGCGACCAGCTCGGCAGCTACACCGTCGCTGCCATCGCGCACGACCGCGTGACGCTCAAATCCGGCGACCGCGAGGTTTGCCTCCCGATGCAGATGCAGTTTCGCCGCGAGGATCAGGGCGAGTGGCAGCTCGCGCCGCTGCCGGATGACTTCCAGCCGACCCAGTCGTCGCCGGGGCAGACCTACACGGGGCACAAGCCGGACATGCGCAGCCTCTCTCCAGAGCAGGTCCGCGACTACGTGAAGAGCAAGTTCGAGCGCAAGCTGGAGCAATACGCGGACAACCCGGAGAAGTCCGAGAAGCTCCTCAAGTCGCTCGAAAAGGAAATCGAAGGCCGCGTCAGGAAGCTGGAGAAGCTTGATCGCCGGATGCAGTAGGGTGCGTCCAGCGGGCGCTGGCAGTCTCGGCACAGCTCACGGTTTCAGCGTGAGCGTCACCTGCCGCACGTCCATCACGCTCTGGCCGGGGATTTCCAACGCGCGGAGCGTGAGCAGACCGCGACCTTGCTCCAGCTTCAGCGTGCCGAGATTCAGCGGGCGGAACTCTTTCATCTGTGACTCGGCGGCGGGGCGCGGGATGGTGTCCTGATTCGTGTAGAGCGGCGGGTTCCAGATGGCGGGGACTTTGCCGGCGAGTTTGCTGCCGTTGAAACTGAGTTCAATCGTCGCGCCAGCCTCAGCGGCGGTTTGGTAGATGGTCACGTCGTAGTTGCCGGTCGTGTTCACGGCGATGTCCCAGGTCATCGAGTCGCCGGCGGATTTCCAGTTCACGAAGTAGGACGAGTTTGGCGCGCCCGCGCTGCGCTTCACCTCGCCGTGTGGCACGCCGTCGCGCGCGGGCAGCGGTGTCATGGGAAACTCCGCGTAGCCGACGGTGAACGGCCGGTCGTCAGCCGGAAGGCCCGCGCCCTTGGCCTTGCCCTTCGCGTTCACGACGGGCGCGGCGGCGCGACCGAACGCGTCACGTCGCCAGTCCGCGACGGCGGCGGCGAACTTCGCGGCGACCTCGGGCTTCTCTGCCGCGATGTTCTTCGACTGGCCCGGGTCGGCGACCATGTCGAAGAGCGCGCCCGCGTTGTCGAAGCGGTATTGCTGCGAACGCGCGCTGACGTTGGGACCGAAGCTGTTGAAAATCGTGCGGTCTGGCCAGCCGCGCCGCAGACCATCGCGGAACAGCGGGGAAAGGTCTTTTCCATCCAGCGGTTTGTCACCGACGCGTTTCACACCGGCCATCGCGGTGAGCGTGGGCAGCAGGTCAATCGCGCCTGCAATCTCCTTCACGACCGTGCCGGCCTGGATGCCGCCGCCCGGCCAGCGGATAAAGAACACCGAGCGCACGCCGCCTTCGTCGGTCGAGCCCTTGCGGCCCTTCATGCCGCCGTTCCAGCGCCACGTGTTCGGGCCGTTGTCGGAGAAGTATATCACGATGGTGTTGTCGGCGAGCTTGAGTTCGTCGAGGCGCTTGAGCACGCGGCCGACGTTCCAGTCGAGGTTCTCGACCATCGCGAGCGCGCAACGGGTTTCGTCGAGGACTTCCTTGTCCGCCTCGTGGCTGCGCATCGCGATGGGCGCGTCCTTGAAGCGCAGCCAGAATTCCTGCGGCACCGCCCACGGCGAGTGCGGCGTGTTGTAAGGCACGTAGCAGAGGAAGGGCTTCGCCTTGTTCGCCTCGATGAACGCGAGCGCGTGGTCGGTGAGGTCGTCGGAGATGAAGCCCTTGCCGCGAACCATCGTGCCGTTGTGCTCGAGCGGCGGGTTAAAGTATTCACCCCAGTGGCCGGAGGTGAAGCCGTAGTATTCGTCGAAGCCGCGCGCGTTCGGATGATACGGCCACTGCGAGCCATTGTGCCACTTGCCGAACGCGCCAGTCGCGTAGCCGGCAGCTTTGAAGGCGTCGGCGAAAGTTTTTTCGTCGAGGTTCAGCCGCTCCTGTCCGGTCGAGACGCCGCGCACGCCGCCGCGCGGGTGGTAGCGGCCGGTGAGAAATTCCGCACGCGTCGGCGAGCACACGGCACAGACGTAGAAGCGGTCGAGCGACGCACCGGCACGGGCGAGCGCGTCAATGTTCGGCGTGCGGATGTTGGTGTTGCCGCAGAAGCTGTAGTCGCCCCAGCCGGAATCGTCGGCGAGGAGGATGACGATGTTCGGTTTTCCGGCGGCATTGGAACGACTGCAAATTGCGCACAGCAATGCGAGGAAAAGGGCGACGTGTTTCACGGGTTTCAAGGTGCAACAGCTGAAGTTCGGCGTTCGCGGGCATTACTTTGAGACAGCGGTCGCCTTCTCGGCCTGCCAGACCTTCACGTCGGTCACGCGCAGGAACTCGTGGCGCATCACGAAGCGATACCCGGTCTTGTCCACGTCGAGTTCCGGGTGGCAGCCTTCGAGCTTCGCGCCGTTGTCCGCCTGCACGGACACCTTTGCGCCCTGCGTCTCGATGAGCAGCGTGTGCCACTTGCCCGCCTCGAATTTGCCCGACGCCTTGCCGAGCGTGAGCGACTTCGACTTCGGATCCTTCTTGTCCTTGTCCTTGAGCAGCGTCAGCCCGTCCTCGGCCACGCTGACGCGGAAGAGATGGCCCTTGGGATGATTGAGGCTCACGCTGAAATTCTTCGACCCATCGAGCTTGAAGGAGAAGCGCAGGATGGAATCACGGTGCGGCTGGCCGAGGAACAGCACGGCCGGATGCTCGTCCGACGCCTTCTCCTTGCCGACGACCGCGCCGTCGCGCACCTGCCAGTCGCCCTGCACGCCGCCCCACGAGCTGGGCAGCGCGCCGCCGTCGAACTTCTCGTCCACGACGAGCTTGCCGGGTTTGTTCAGCAACGGCTTGAGGTCCGCGCCCTTCTCCGCGAGGCAGAGCGTGGCGGAGGCGGCGAGGAGGACGAGAGCGGGAAGGAGGTTGCGGTTCATGTTTCAGTCTGAGGGTTGCAATCGTGTTCGCCCTGCCAGACGCTGCCAGTCGCGCGAAGGTTGCTTCACTCGCGTGTCACGGCCCGAAGCCCGGTGCTGATGAGAGGCGCAAGCAACTGCGCGCCGCTCACACCTCCGGCAGCGTCGTGTCACGCCTTCCGCGCGCGATGGTGTGCCCGGTGGCGTCGCGGAGTTCGAGCACGTCCAGCTCGCCTACCATCGTCACGCCGGCCCACGTCTGCGCCTTCACTGGCGGGCCGCCGATGCTGTAAGCCTGATTCAAGATCACCGCGCCTTCCTCCCGATGCGCCTGTGACAGCAGCCAAACGCAGGCGTCCGAAACGAGCCCAACGGGAAACACTCAATAAGCCTGTATGTAGGCATACCCCGCACCCTTATCATACAGGGCAAAAACATCTGCCCTTTCTCCTCCTCCACTGCCGACAACCGATACTCGATACTTGAAGAAAACTCCCCTCTTAAAATCGATCTCCTTCCACCACATTGGATGGCTGTCAAAAATGGCTGCGTGGTCGTGAATACTGTCTCCCACAGCGTTAGGCGGAGCACTGGATAACTGTTTCCAAAATCTTTGGAACTCTTCGCTGGCATCAATTTTGACCTTCCACATGTATTCATGATCCATCGCCGGACTCGGAGTCTCGTAAAACCTCTCCACCACCAGACTCTGTGGAACATACGGAACATACCAGCCTAGTCGCTCATGTGATCCAATGCCCGATGATCCATTCCAAAAATAATAAGGGCAAAAAAACAGAGCAACAATGCAAGCGAAGCAGGTCGTAAAACCTGCTGCGAAGATCAACCACGATTTGCGTGATGGCATACGCATAAGTGGCCTAACAGGTGGCCCCGAATTGCTCACGGCAGGAAGCTCCGGTTTTCCGGCGGCTTGTCAATGCAAGGGTGCGGCGGGCGGAACGGGGCGCGGCGTTTACGCCGCTTCAACGTCCCCCGGCTCAAGCACGTCGAAGCGGGCTAAAGCCCGCGCTCCCACGCGGCAGCCGTTTCAGACAGGCGCTCCCGAGGCCAACCACAGGCTGGCCACCGGATTCACTTCGCCGCCTTGTCCTGTTTGCGCTTTGCCGCCGGCCCCGTGGTCGGAGTCACGGGCAACGGAAGATAATCGCGCTGAAGGATCATCCACTCCTGCATCGCGGCCTTCAGCTCGCGCTCGTAGCTGGCGGCGTCGGCTTGTCCGGCGAGGTTCCGTGTCTCGCCGGGGTCTTGCTGCAGGTCGTAAAGCTCGAACATCGGACGCGGCGATTTGAAGTAGAGCTGTTCAAACTTCGGCTCCAGCTTTCCAGCCTCGTGCATCTGCACGATTTCCTTCCAGAACGCATCACCCGCGAAGTCCACCGGCCAATACGGAAGCTGGCCCAGCGCGTTGTAGATGAGCTTGTGGGTCTTGGACACGACGACGCGCCCAAGGTCAAAGGCCGCGCTGTTGCCCGGCAGGCCGGACCCGTGCGCGCCGCGTTCGGCGAAGGCAAAGCGGCGTCCCTCGAACGGCTCGCCGCGCAGGAGCTTCGCGAAGCTCCTGCCTGTCATCTCCGGCGGCACGGGCAGGCCGGCGGCTTCGAGGAAGGTCGGCGCGATGTCTTCGCCACTGACCAGCTCGCTCGACGCCGAGCCGGGTTTCGTCGTGCCCGGCCAGCGCACGAGCAGTGGCACGTGGATGCCAAACTCGAGGAGCGTGCCCTTGCCACGGAATTGCGAACAGCCGTTGTCGCCCATGAACCCGACGATCGTGTTGCCCGCGAGGCCGCGCTTCTCCAGCTCCGCCATCGCCTCGCCGAAGAACACGTCGAAGTGCGCGATCTCGTCGTAATAGCGCGCGAAATCCTCGCGCACGAGCTGCGTGTCGGGATAGTGCGCCGGCAGCTTTAGCTTCGTGGGATCGTGCTTCACCGGCCCGTGGGTGTTGAGCGGACGGTGCGGATCGTTCGAGCAGAGTTGGAGGAAGAAGGGCTTGTCCTTCGGTTTGAGATCGAGGAACTCCTTGAACTGAGCAAGCGAGACTTCGTTTTCCCCGGCGGTCTTCACGAAGTCGAGCCGGTCGGGAAACGTGGCCAGCTTGTATTTCTGAAAGACCTCGCGCGACTCCGGCGACGTCGGCGCGCCATCCATGTGATACGTGCGACCCGCGACGCCGGTGAACCATCCGGCCGCGCGCAACGCCTCCGGGTAAGTCTTGATGTCGCGCGGCAGCGGCGCGGAAAAGCGCGACATCGCGATGGCCACCGGCGACCGGCCGGTGAAGATGCTCGCCCGCGAAGGCACGCACTGCGGGCAGGTGACGTAGGCGCGATCGAAGCGCATTCCCTGCGCCGCGAATTTGTCGAGGTTCGGCGTCATGATGTCGGAGTTGCCGTAGCAGCCGACGTGCGGATAGCTGTGATCGTCGGAGAGGATCAGCAGGATGTTCAACTTCGCCGCCGCGTGAGCTGGGCTGATGAGGACGCCGACCGTCACGAGCAGGGAGAAAATGAGTTTACGGGTCATGGTCAGTTTTGAAGGTGGGTGCTGGTCCTGCTCTCAGACCTCGGACGATCCCACAAGGTTTCACTCGCTGAGAGCCGTTTTCTTCCTGGCTGCTTTGCCCGCAGGCGCGCCGCTGCCGATGGGAACATCGTTCGTTTGCGCCGGGCCGGGCGTGCTGCGACCGTCGCGTTTGTATTTCTCCAGCAGCGTCTTCAACTCGCGCACAAGCTCGGGATGCTCGGCAAACTGATTGCGCCGCTCGCTCAAATCCTCGCGCACGTTGAACAGCTCGCCCGGCTCGTCGTGCGAGGTGTAGCCGCGCTGCTTGCGCAGCCACTCCGGCTCGCCTTTCTTGCCGTTGTCATCGCCGGTCGGCGCGTCAATCAGCACCCAGTCGCCTTTGCGGATCGCGAACTTGCCTGAAGCCGCATGATGGATGGTGGCCTCGCGTCCGGGCTTCACAAGCGGTTCGCCAAAGAAAACGGGCAATAGACTGAAACTGTCCGGCGCGGCGTTGTCCGGGAGTTTCGCGCCGAGCAATGCGGCGACAGTCGCCATAAAGTCCACGTGACAAATCGTTTCGCCGCTCGCGGAACCGGGTTCGATCTTGCCCGGCCAGCGCGCGAGGAACGGCACGCGATGTCCGCCCTCCCAGATGTCGCGCTTCGCGCCGCGCAACGCGCCCATGCTGTAATGACCGAACTCCGCCGCACGGTCATACGCGCCGGGCTTGATCTCCACGACTTCGGGGCCGTTGTCGCTCGTGAAGATGACCAGCGTGTTCTCCGCCGCGCCGGTGCGCTTGAGCGCGTCGAGCACTTGCCCGGCGGTCCAGTCCGTCTGCGCCACGAAGTCGCCGTAGTCGCCGGCCTTCGACTTGCCCTTGAACTCCGGCGCGGGCACGACCGGATAGTGCGGCGACGTAAGCGGGAAGTAGAGGAAGAACGGCTTGTCCGCCTTCGCCGCGTCCTCGACCCACTTCACCGCGCGTTTCGTAAGTTCCGGCAAAATGTTCACCAGCTTCCAGCCGGGCACCATCGGGCCGGGGCGGTTGAACAAGTCCGCGCGGCCCGTGTCCGGCAGCGACGGTGTGCCGACTGTGCGGTCGTTCTCCACGAAACAATATGGCGGGTAGTTTGGCACGTCGGTGCCGAAGTAGTAGTCGAACCCGCGCGTCGTCGGGCCGTCGGCGATGGGTTTGGTGAAGTCCACATTGCTCAACTGGTTCGTCCAGCTCGACGGCGGCGCGCCGTCCTTCGTGGGCCACACCATGCCGAGGTGCCACTTGCCAATGGCGGCGGTCGCGTAGCCGTGCTGTTTGAGCAGCGTCGCGACGGTGAGCCGGTCGGAAGTGATGAGCGGCTTGTCCCACGGGCCGAGCACGCCGCGCTGCAGCCGCGAGCGCCAGGCGTAACGCCCGGTGAGCAGCGCGTAGCGCGTCGGCGAGCAGACGGAACTCGGCGCGTGCGCATCCGTGAAGCGCATGCCTTCGGTCGCGAGCCGGTCAAGGTTTGGCGTCGGGATCTTTGAGTCCTTGTTGTAGCAGCCGAGATCGCCATAGCCGAGATCGTCGGCGAGGATGAAAACGATGTTGGGCTTGTCGGCAGCGAGGAGTTCGCCGCAAAGAATGCAAAGCGACGCGGAGAAAATGAGGAGTTGTTTCATGGCAGCGACTTTCGCCACGCGAGCGCCTGCTCGGCAAGCCGCTTCGCCACGGCGGGCTTCTCAGCAACCAGGTTGTGCGATTCGTTGCGGTCGGCGGCGAGGTCGTAAAGTTCCGCGCCGGAGCCATCGGCGTTCACCAGCAGTTTCCAATTTCCGTCGCGGAGGGCGACGTTCGGGCTGCGGTCGTTTTCACCTTTCGGTTTCAGGTAGGAAGCGGTGCGGCCGTATTCCCAGAAGAGCGGCTCGGTGCGCGCGACGCTTTCGCCAAGCAGTGCCTTGCTCAAATCCACTCCGTCAAACTTCGTCTCACGCGGCGGCTCGGCACCGGCGAGCGCGCAGAGTGTCGGGAAAAAATCCACGCTCGCCATCACCGTCGCGTCGTTCACGCGGCCGGCGGGGATTTTACCCGGCCAGCGCGCGATGAACGCCTCGCGCACGCCTCCCTCGTAGAGGCTCCACTTTTGCCCGCGCAGCCCGGCGGTGCGCGCGCGGCTCGCGGCGTCGTAGAGCGGGTTGGGGCCGTTGTCACCGGTGAAAAGCAGCACGGTGTTCTGCTCGACGCCGAGTTTTTTCAGCTCGTCGAGAAATTTGCCGAGGTCGCGGTCGAAGCCGCGCAGCGTGCGCCGGAAGCCCTCCATGCTCTGCGGGTAGCCGCCTTTTTTTACGCGCTCGGTCTGCATCAGCTCCGGGTCCATGTCCTCGGGGCGCGGCACGTGCGCGTCGTGGACTTCGCTGAACCAGAGGTTGACGTAAAACGGCTTGCCCGCGGCGCGCTGGCGCTTGATGAAGTCGAGCGTGCGCTCCATGAAGAGCCACGTCGTCTTCCAGCGCGGCGTGCCGGCGGGCGCGGCGGGGCCGGGGCCTTCGAGCGGCGTGCTGTTCACGAGGCTCTCGTCGAAGCCGTAGGCGCTGGTCAACGGCGCGTCGTCCACGTCGCGGCCGCCGCCCATGTGCCATTTGCCGAAGTGGCCGGTCGCGTAACCCGCGGCCTTGAGCGTGCGGGCGAGCGACGGCGCGCGCGGGTCGAGCCAGTCGGCCTGGTCATCGGCGCGATTGCCGGCGCGCTCGTGGAGATAGCTGTTGATGCGCCAGCGCGACGGGAAATTTCCCGTGGTGAACGCCGTGCGCGACGGCGAGCAGATCGGCGACGCGACGTAGAACTGCGTGAACTTCGTGCCCTCGCGCGCGAGGCGGTCAATGTTCGGCGTCGGCTCGCCCACGCCGCCGAAGCACGCGGGGTCACCCCAGCCCATGTCGTCCACGAGCAGGAAGAGGATGTTGGGCTTCGCGGACGTGGCGGCGGCGAGAGTGTTCAACGCCGGGACGCAGAGGACGCAGAGAAGCGCAAAGAGGCCGCGCAAATTCTTTTCTGTAAAATGTGAGGGTATCAAAGCGAAGCTGAGGGTTGAGTTAGCAGACTCATGCTGAGGTAGATTTTTCCGGTTTCCCATTGTTGGGTGATCTCGACGAGCCGTGCCGTGACTACGCGCACCGAGCGATGAAGGAGGTGCGTTAGGTTCACCCGACCTTGCGCAGCTTGGTGATGCGGCCGGAGTTGACCCACTCGGCGACGAAGATGTTGCCGGCGGCGTCGAAGCAGGCGTCGTGCGGGTGGAGGAACTTGCCGGCGACCCAGCCTTCGCCGTTGTCGTTGTTGCGCAGCTTGTCCTTGCTCACCTTCGCGCGCCACTCGGGGTCTTCGCCGAGGTGGGTGATGACTTGGTCGTCCTTGTCGAGGAGCGTGACACGGCAGCTCAGGTCGGGCACCAGCATCACGTCGCCGCGGATGTCAATGTTCGCGGGCAGGATGAAGCCGTCGAGGGTCTTGAGGTGCTTGCCGTCGAGCGTGAACCACTGGAGGCGCTTGTTGGCGCGGTCGCAGACGGCGACGGACGGCGCGCGGCCAGGGCGCGTGTCGAGCCAGATGCCGTGGGGGGTGTTGAACTGGCCGTCCGCCTTGCCCGGCTCGCCGAACTTGAAGAGCCACTGGCCGTCCTTGTCATAGCGGTGGATGCGATAGGAGCCGTAGCCGTCGGCGAGGTAGAAGCCGCCGTCGGGGAGGAAGGCGTAGTTCGTGGGCATGAAGGCGTCGCGGCCCCAGCGCTTGATGGGCTTGGTGTCCTCGTCCTTGAGATAAACGCCGGAATCCATCGGCGCGTGCTTTTCCCAGACAGGCTCGCCCTTGAGCGTGAGCTTGGCGAAGCTCTTGACCTGCTGGTAGGCGGTGACCCAGAGGAACTGTTCCTTGCCCTCGGTGCGGACTTCGAGGCCGTGGCCGCCGCCCTGGAACTGCTGGCCGAAGGCGCGGATGAACTTGCCCCTGTCGTCGAACACGAAGATGGACGGGTGATCCTTCAGGTTCTCGCGGCCCTCGTGGATGACGTAGAGGTTCTGGTCGCGATCCACGGCGACGTTGTGCGTGGTCTGCCAGGAGTATTGGGCGGGGAGCTGCGCCCAGTTGTGGTGGACTTCGTAGCGGTGCGCGCCCTCGCCGATGACGAGCTGCGTGTCGGACTTCTGCGCCGTGAGCACGCGCGGCGCGGCGAGGGCGGCGGCAGTGGTGGCGACGGTGGAGACGAAACGGCGGCGGGAGGTGGAAGGTTTCATGGGCAAAAGTTAGTGAGCTGAGTCGGCGTGATTGTAGATGCCGGACGGGCGCGTGCAACTCCTAGCTTGCGCGGGGGGATGTCACAGGCCGGCGGCGCGGAACGCAGGCGCGAGGGCGGCGTAGCACTTCTTCGCGGCGGCGACCGGGTCGTAGCCGGGCTTGCCGAAGACCTGGCCGCTGACTTCCACGCAGACGGAGCCGGACCAGTTCGCGGCCTTGAGGCGGCGGAAATAATCGGCGTAGTCAATCGTCCCCTCGCCCGGCAGCGCGAACTGGAACTTCGCCGCGTCGCCGATGGCGTCCTTCACGTGGATGAAGGCCGTGTGCGGGAGCAGCGCGGCGAGGGTCTTGCCGAGGTCGAGGCCGCGCAGTTGGTAGTGGCTGAAATCGTAGGCGAGTTTCACCGCCGGATTTTTCACCTGGTCGAGCAGCCAGAGCGCGTGCTCGGGCAAGTGCGCGGCGCTGCCGACGTGCGGCTTGATGCAGAGCGTGAGCTTGCCGGCGGCGGCGGCGCGGCCCCAGTCGGCGAGGCGCGCGGCCATCTGTGCCTTGACCTTGTCCCACTCCGCGGGCTTGCCGCCCATGACGGTTTCGAGGACGGGCGGCGCATTGGGCGCGAGGTCGTGGGCGAGCTGGGCGGCGGCGGTGATGCGCTCCAGATTGATCGTGTGCGTCTTGTCGTTGTCGGTGAGGTGGATGTTGTCCATCAACGCGGACAGGCGCAGGCCAAGCGAGCTGACGAGTGCGCGGAGTTCCTTCCGCTGCGCGGGGGAAAGCAGCTTCGGCTCGGTCGCGTAGCCGGGGTTCAGCGCGAACTCGACATCGTGGAAGCCGACCTCGGCGCACACGCGCAGCGCCTGTTCGACGGGCAGCGTCTTCATGCCGTAGAGGCTGAAGCCCAGGCCGACGCGGCGAGACGCAGCAGACGCGGCGTTAACTGAGGCAGTGGCCAACGCGGCGGTGGCGAGGAACTGGCGGCGGGTGTAGGAAGGGTTCATGACTGAACACGTAGCATCAATGTCGAGAGCCGCCAGCGTATCATCGAATTGTTAGGTGTTTCCGACACTTTTTGTGCCTCTACTGTCTCGCTAATGCCGAGCGAAGGTAGCGCCGAACCTGTGGCGCAACTGTGTGCGCGCAGATACGCCGATCAAGGCAATAGGGTGATGCAAACCATTCGGCAAGCCGCTTCCGGCCACGACTTGAATTACACTGAGTGCAAACGATCACTAAGTGCTTCTCAACTAAGCCATCCGACCAATAGAACGGACCCAAGCGATTGAGATGCTCAATTGTCGGCGCACCTCGCCGGTCACCATTTACGCCAGCTAGTGGTTTCATCCTTCGGCGGCAATATGCACAAACTTTATGGCTCCGCCTGAGACGAATTTCGACTTCTCGCGGGATTTGAAAGCGATTCGCCATTTATCAAGCTTCACAGCAGGCCAACACTATTTCACAAACAGTCGATTCGTGTATTAAGAACCTTTTCACTCCCCCACATACCGCTTGAGCATCGCCATGAACTCCTTCATCAGCCAGGTGTTGTCCATCCACACGCGGGAGCAGACGAGGTTGCCGTCCACGACGACACGTTGGTTCACGTATTTCGCGCCGCCCTGCTCGGCGTCGAGCTGGCACTTCGCCACGGTGGTGACGGTGCGACCCTTGATGACATCGGCAGCGGTGAGGATCTCGATGCCGTGGCAGACGCTGGCGACGGGTTTGTTCGCGGCGAAGAAGTGCCGCGTGATGCGCAACAGGTCTTGATCGTAGCGCAGATACTCTGGCGCGCGTCCGCCGGAGATGAAAAGGCCGCAATACTCCTCCGGCTTCACGTCGCGGAAGGCGACCGCGGCGCGGACATGGTAGGCGGGGCTTTCGCGGGTGATGTCCCACTTCGGCTCGCCCTCGGCGGCCGGAGGGATTTCATGCAACACGCCGTGATAGAGGCGCGTTTCCGGCCCGCACACGACGGCCTCGAAGCCATCCTCGGGCAGGCGGTAGATGGGATAGAGCGTGTCCATGACCTCGGTGGCATCGCCGATGGGGATGAGAACTTTCTTCGCGGGTGCAGCGGATTTCTTTTTGGCCATGCACGGATGACAACAGAGACGCTGGGCCAGTGTCAACGCAGCGGAGTTGCGTTGCGAAATTGCTGACAGTGCGACGGTCGGCGAACTAAGCTCGGCGAAATCCTATGCGAAATTCCATCGCCCTGACCGCAGTGCTCCTGTTCTGCCTCACCACGGCTCGCGCCTCCACCGCGCCCGCCGTCCCGGACAAGCTCGTTGTCCTCACTTTCGACGATTCTTCCGTGTCGCACTACGCGATCGCGCGGCCGGTGCTCAAGCGCCACGGATTCGGCGCGACTTTCTTCATCACCGAGGGCTTCACCTTCCGCACGAACAAGCAGGACTACATGACGTGGGAGCAAATCGCCGAGCTGCACCGCGACGGCTTCGAGATCGGCAACCACACGCGCGACCACCTCGGCATCTCGGAGAAGACAGTGCCGCGCCTCGCCGACCAACTCGACACGATCAACCAGCGCTGCCGTGAGCATGGCATCCCGCAGCCCATCAGTTTCGCGTGGCCCGGCAATGCCTTTCACACGAACGCGCTGCCCGTGTTGCAAAAGGCCGGCATCCGGTTCGCCCGGCGCGGCGGCTCGCCTGAAGTTCCCTACAAGGAAGGCGGCGGCGTGGCCTACGAGCCGGGCCTCGATCATCCGCTGCTGATTCCCACCGCCGGTGACGCGCGGCCCGACTGGACGCTCGAGCATCTCAAGCGCGCCGTCGCGATGGCGCGCGACGGACGCATCGCCGTGCTGCAATTCCACGGCGTGCCCGACGGCGAGCATCCGTGGGTGAACACGCCGCGCGAGCGCTTCGAGGAATACATGGCGTGGCTGCACCAGGAGGGCTTCAAGGTCATCGCCCTGCGCGACCTCGCGCGCTACGTGGACGAGAAAGTCATTCCGGCGAACCCGCTTGAAATCATGGAGCGAAGGAAGCGGTCGAAGTAAACACAGTCTCGCAAGTTGTCCGTGTTTCTTCCGAGTTCAATCCGTGGCCAAAGAATTGTTCTCCACCTAAAAGTTTCCTTGAGGCGGCACGGCTTTTGTCCATGATGCCATTCAACAAGCCATGAAAGCCAACCAACATTCATTCTCTCCCGTCACCCGCCGCACGTTCCTTCGCTCCGGCGCCATCATCACCGCAGGCGTTGCCTCGCTCAGCCTGAACGCGCGCGCGCAGACCAACAAGAACAGCAAGCTGCGCATCTTCCAGGCCGGCGTCGGCGGCATCGGTGGTTTGCAACGCAACGGCCTCAAGGGCCACCCGATGGTCGAGTGGGCCGGCTTCTGCGACGTGGATTCGCGCGAGCTGGACCGCATCAAGAAGGAGCATCCCGACGCCTGGACGGTGAAGGACTATCGCGAGGCCTACGCGAACCGCGTCGGCGATTTCGACGCCGCCATCGTGGACGTGCCGGACTTCCATCACGCGCCGATGCAGCTCACCGCGTTCAAGCACAACAAGCATGTTTACTCGCAGAAACCGCTCGTGCATCAGCTCGCCGAACTGCGCATGGTCCGCGACGCCCTCAATGCCCGCCCCGACCTCGTCACGCAGATGGGCAACCAGCGCGCCTGCATCACGGGCCGCATGCAGGCCGTGGAAATCCTGCGTAAGAACCAGCTCGGCCGCCCCGTCGAGGCGTGGGTCTGGACCGGCGGCGTTTCGCGCGGCCACTACTTCGCCGACCCGTGGAGCGACTACGCGCCCGCCAAGCCGGTGCCCGATTATCTCGACTGGAATCTGTGGCGCGGACCGATTGATCATGACCTGCCTTACAGCGAAGACCTCGCGCCGCGTCGCTGGCGCGCGTTCTGGGAGACTGGCGGCGGCCAGCTCGCCGACTGGGGCTGTCATTTGCTCGACTTGATTTACTTCGCTTACGAAATGCCCTCGCCCGAAGCCGTCATCACGCACACGCCGCGCCCCTCGAACACCGGCCACACCTCGCACAACCAGAGCACGCTCACCTACGCCGGCGGCGGAAAGTTCGCGCGCGAAAAATTCGTCGTCCACTACAACGACGACGCACTGCTCCCGTCCTTCGCCTCGCTCGGCCTGCCGCCCACGAAAGTCGGCGCGAATCACACGATGGTCGTCTGCGAGGAAGGCACGCTCCTGCTCCAGGCCGACGGCAAGATCACCATCTTCCGCAAAGGCAAAGTCGTCGAGAACGAGCCGATGCCGGAAACCACGCCGCACAACCACTGGAAAGACTGGGCCGACAACTGTCTCGGCGCGAAGAAGCATCTCTGGACGCCGCTGACCATCGGCTGGCGCATCACCGAGCCGGCGCTCCTGGCGGTGAAGGCCACGCGCTTCCCCGGACAGGAACTGCGCTGGGACGCCGCGAACTTCCGTTTCAGCAACCATGATCAGGCGAACAAGGAAATCCTCGCGCGCAACTACCGCGAAGGCTTCGCCCCGCCGGCGGTGGGGTGAATCATCACGGCGGGTTGGCTGCGCCCGGTTTTTGCGTCGTCCCCTTCAGGTGCCTGTTGAACCACTCCAATTCCACGCGTGTGGCCTCGTCGAAGCCTTCGCGATAGACGCCGTAGTGCGTGATGCCTTTGATGATGTGATATTCCGACGGCACGGCGCGATCGCGTAAATTCTTGTGAACGGCTTCGACGGCTGCGTTGCTGCTCAACTCTTCGTTCTCGGCGACGATGAAAATTACTGGAACGGTGACCTTCGCCGCCGCTTCGACGGGATTGAAACCGAGGCCCTTGGTCGGGTTCACGCGCATCTGTGTGTAGGTCGCCATCTTGCCGGTCATCTTGCCGGTCTCAAAGGGAACCGGCTCGACTTCGCCGCGCGATTGCTTGGTGTGATACTCGAACGCGCGCGCCACGGCCTGCGGCGTGCGCACGCCCATGCCGGGCACTTGCGCCGCGACGCATTTCACCCGCGGATCGTTGCCCGCCGTCCACGTCACGAGGCCGCCGCCGTAACTGCTGCCCCAAATGCCGATGCGCTCCTTGTCCACGTTGGGTTCTCCCGCGATGAAGCTGACCGCTGCGCGGATGTCCATCGACTGGTCGGCGAAATCCATCTGCCAGCGAACGGCGCGCGCCTTCACTTCGACTTCGCCATTCGCATCGGGGCGCGGCTGCTTCTCCGTCGTGATCAACTTGCTGTCGCTCTCGCCCCAGCCGCGGTAGTCGAACGCGAGCGCGACGTAACCGTTCGTGGCAAAGATCGGCCCCAGCCTGCCGCCGGTGCCGGTCTTCGTGCCGCCCGTGCCGGCGCAAAGCACAATCGCGGGCAACTTGTCCTCCGGCTTCAGCCCCTTGGGCAGATAGAGATCGCCCGCCATCCGCACGCCATCGCTGAAGATGACGGCCTCGCGCAGCTCCACTCCGTCGGGAAGCGCTGGGCGCGCCGCCTTCTTCGCGGGCGCATCGGCGGCGACGATATTCGACGGCAGAAGGTGGCTGAGAACGCACGCCAACCAGAGCACACGCAGGGCTTTCATGTGGAGGAATTGACGCGGGCCAACGCCTCGTCGTTACGTCAAGCCCAGCATCTCCCAACGGGGCGAAGCCAGCCGAGAGGATCAGATGAACTCGTTGATCAAGTTCTCCAGGAACTCTTGGCGACCGCTTTCTAGCTTCGGCTCGCCGTGCTTGAGCGCGTGCGCTTCGAGTTGCTTGAAGCTGGACTTGCCCTTCTCGATGTCTTTGCCGATGCCGCTGTCCCATGTGCGGTAGCGGTTCTTCACGAAGGTATCCAAGCGCCCGTCGGCGCGAATGGCGGCGGCGATCTTGAGGCCGCGCGCGAAGGCGTCCATGCCGCCGATGTGCGCGTGGAAGAGGTCCACCGGCTCGAAGCTTTCGCGGCGCACCTTGGCGTCGAAGTTCACGCCGCCCGTCTTCAAGCCGCCGTATTTCAGGATGCTCAACATGCACTGCGTGGTGAGGTAGATGTCGGTCGGGAACTGGTCGGTGTCCCAGCCGATCATCAGGTCGCCGGTGTTGGCGTCGATGCTTCCGAGCGCGCCTGCGGCTCCGGCGACTTCCAGTTCGTGCTGCATGGAATGACCGGCCAGCGTGGCGTGGTTGGTCTCGAGGTTGAGCTTGAGGTGATCCATCAGGTCGTATTCGCGGAGGAAGTTCAGGCACGCGGCGGCGTCGCTGTCGTATTGGTGCTTGGTGGGTTCCTTGGGCTTCGGCTCAATGTAGAACTGGCCCTTGAAGCCGATTTCCTTTTTGTAGGCGACGGCCATGTGGAGGAACTTGGCGAGGTGTTCCAACTCGCGCTTCATGTCGGTGTTCCACAGCGTCGAGTAGCCTTCGCGTCCGCCCCAGAAGGTGTAGCCTTCGCCGCCTAGTTCGTGTGTGACTTCGAGGGCTTTCTTCACCTGCGCGGCGGAGTAGGCGAACACGTCCACATTGCAGCTCGTGCTTGCGCCGTGCGCGTAGCGGGGGTGAACGAAGAGCTGCGCGGTGCCCCAGAGGAGCTTCACGCCGGTCTTCTTCTGCTGCGCCTTTAGCAGCTTGGTGATGGTGTCGAGATATTGGTTCGACTGCTTGAGGGTCTGGCCGTGCGGCGCAACGTCGCGGTCGTGGAAGGCGTAGTAAGGCGCACCAAGCTTCTCGCAGATCTCGAAGAAGACCGGCACGCGGGCCTTGGCAAGGTCGAGACCGTCGAGTCCCTTTTCCCACGGGCGCACCGCCGTGCCCCAGCCGAACATATCCGCGCCCTGGCCGCACATCGTGTGCCAATACACGACCGAGAAGCGCAGCTGCTCGCGCATGGTCTTGCCCTCGATGACGGCGTCGGCGTCATAGTGCTTGAAGGCGAGCGGGTTCTTTGACTGCGGGCCTTCGTATGGGATTTGGGCGAGGTCGGGGAAAGCGGCGGGCATGGTCAGTGTTGCGTTGAGTTGGTTGTCTGCGTCGAACCGTTAGCGGCGGGATTGCTAGTGGAATCACGCGGGGCGCGCAAGCCTGATTCCCTCGGCCGGCTCGGCTGGGCGGGAAACTCCGCTTGCCAAGTGGAAAACGATGGTTAAGGTGGCGCAAGACAGCCGAAACCGTTCACATCATGCGCTCACCAGTCTCCCACCGGGGCCAAGCCGCGCGGCGCGGGGAAAACCTCGCGTTCACGCTCATCGAACTGCTCGTCGTCATCGCCATCATTGCGATTTTGGCCGGGATGCTCCTGCCGGCCTTGAGCAAGGCGAAATTGCGGGCAACGGCCACCCTTACGATGAACAACCTCAAGCAGCTCGGGACCGCCTGGCAGCTTTACCTGACCGAGTCCGACGATCGGATGGTTCAGTCTCACCTTTATTACAACCCACAGAAGACTGCGGGAGTGAATAACAAAAACCCTCAAGGCTGGGTCATCGGCGACATGCAAAACTCAGGGCTTTACGAGATGACCGGGCTTCTAGCAGCGGATGCCGCCTACACAGACGCCCCCCCGATGAATTATCCGACGAACACCTACGGGATCACGAGAACGCTCTTCAACAAATACATGAGCGGGAACTTCAAGGCTTACCGTTGCCCGGCAGACAAAACCATGTTCAACGGCTCCCCGCGCGTGCGGAGTTATTCGCTGAACTCCTGCATGGCTGGCCGGGACATTTTTGTTCCCCAAGCGAATTACTACGACATTGTGTATTTCCGTCAGACTGAAATTGAGAACACTGCGGCCCGCTTCACCTTCATTGATGAGCACGAGGCCAACATCAACGATGGATTCTTCGCGGTGAACCGGGTCACCACCACCACGGTCACGGACATCCCGGCCTCGCATCACTCGGGTGCCTATGCGCTTGGCTTCGCGGACGGTCACATGGAGATGATTAAAATACAGGACCAGCGAACACGGGATTGGACGGCAGGTGGACTCCCTGTTTCCGGCCCTCTGAACCTCGACTGGGCATACCTCACCAACCACTGCAGCGGCAAATGAAGCATCAGAAGTTGGCAGTTGTCGGGGCTGCGGCCATTCTTCTAGCGACGCTGGTGGGCGTCACTGGCTGCAGACGGAAGCGAACTGATTCTCCGGCTCCGTCAAGTTCAGGCCAGCCTGCGGCGGAAACAGGAGCTACGCTTGCGACTGCCCCAGCCCATTCTGCTCCTTCCGGAGCGCAGGCAAGCGCGGCACCTCACCCCGGCGAAGCGCAAGATCCCGCAGGACTCAAGGTGGCGATGGATCAGTTCAAGCGGAAGATGCAGCGCCCTCCGAACGACTGGCAGGAGATGATTGATGCACAGGTCATCTCTACGGTTCCCAAGCACAAGAATGGGCAGCCGCTAAACTTCTCGGAATACATCGAGTTCACGGAGTTCCGCTCCCGTCCGACAGGCAAGCGGTAGTCGGCAAGTTGGATCGGCGACGACCGAAGCGGACCAGATTCCTTGCCCGTTCACCTTCCCTCGTCCCCGTCAAAATTCCACGCTTGCCACGGTCGTTCGCCGCGCTACGCTCCACACCGTTCCGAGCGTTTTTTCCTGAAGCCTGACCGTCATGCCCCGACGCGTTTCCATTGCGATTGTGGAGGATCACAAGCCCACGGCCCTCCTGTGGGTGCGGGTGGTCCGGCGCGGCGGCTGCCCCTCGACGGCCAACTGGGCGAAGCGATGCCGCCAGCATCGTTATGCAGGAATAGGGGAGTTGTTCCCACGCCGCTGACGTGTCATCCGGCTCGTCCCAGACAAACCGTTTGAACTTATTTTCCGCCGCCCCTAAAGTCGTCCCCGATTATGGGCACTGAAAATACTGCGGAACCGGGCTTGGCGTGGTTGGGCTGGGCGTCTCTCACGGTCGTTTGCTGGGGCGTCTATGGCGTCTTCCTGCACTCCGGCACGCTCGGCATGGCGGACCCGGCTAACGGGCGCATCAAGGCGTTCCTCTACGTGGGGCTGGCCTACTTCCTCACCGCCGTGCTTGCGCCGATGGCCATCCTCGCGGCGAAGGGAGGCTCGCTCGCGTTCTGGGAATATCCGGCCAGGGGCCTGTGGTGGTCGCTCATCGCAGGCATCGTCGGCGCGGTGGGCGCGCTGGGCGTGCTGCTGGCCTTCGGGGCGAAGGGCACGCCCGCCGTGGTGATGTCCATCATCTTCGCCGGTGCGCCGGTGGTGAACGCGTTTTACTCCATCATCGCGCATCCGCCGGATGGCGGCTGGGGCGGCATCAAGCCGATGTTCTGGGTGGGCCTCCTGCTGGCCGCGCTGGGCGGCACGCTGGTGACGTTCTACAAGCCCGCGCCGCCCGCGCCGCACAAGCCCGCGGCTGTCACCGCACCGGCGAACCCGGCGGCGGAACCGCCGGTGAAGTAGGGCGCAACATGATTTGCCGCAAACTGGCACGGAGGGCGCAAAGAGGTTTCCTTTTTGCGCCTTTTGCGTTTTGTTGTCGGTGAAATCTTGTGAGTGACCCGGTCCTCCAGCTTCGTGTCCAGCTCGCCGCGCTGCGGACGAACCCGTTTTATTCGCGCAAGCTGGCTGGCACGGGCTTGCTGGAGGGCGTGGTGGGCGTGGCGGAGTTCAAGGCGCGTTGCCCGTTCACGACGAAGGCGGAGCTGGTCGCGGACCAGTTCGCGCAGCCGCCTTATGGCACGAACCTGACCTTCCCGCTGGAGCGTTACACGCGCTGCCATCAGACGAGCGGGAGCACGGGCAGCCCGCTGCGCTGGCTCGACACGCCGGAAAGCTGGACGTGGATGCTGGACAATTGGGAGACGGTGCATCGGCGGGCCGGCACCACGGCGGCGGACCGGATTTTCTTCGCGTTCAGCTTCGGGCCGTTCCTGGGTTTCTGGACGGCGTTCGAGTCGGCGCAACGCTTGGGCTGCCTGGTTTTCGCCGGCGGCGGCATGACAAGCGTCGCGCGGCTGCAAGCCATCCTCAATCTGCGCGCGACGATTCTTTGCTGCACGCCGACCTACGCCATTCATCTCGCCGAAGTCGCCGCAAAGGAAGGCATTGATCTGCGTCGCGCGCAGGTGAAGACCCTGAGCGTGGCGGGCGAACCGGGCGGGAGCATTCCCGCCGTGCGGGCGCGGCTGGCGGAACTCTGGCCCGGCGCGCGCACCTACGATCACCACGGGATGACGGAGGTCGGGCCGGTGAGCTACGAATGTCCCGCGCGGCCCGGCGTGCTGCACGTGATTGAGCGCGCGTTCGTCGCGGAGGTGATAAATCCCGCGACCGGCCAGCCGGTCGGCGACGGTGAGACAGGCGAATTGGTCCTGACGAATCTCGGCCGCATCGGTTCGCCACTTCTCCGCTATCGAACCGGTGACTTGGTGCGGCCTTCAACCTTCAACCTTCAACCTTCAATCTGTTCCTGCGGCACGACCGATCTCGCGCTCGAAGGCGGCGTCCTCGGGCGTGTGGACGACATGGTGGTGGTGCGGGGGGTGAATGTTTATCCCAGCGCCGTGGAGGAAATCATCCGGCGCGTCGGTGGCGTGGCGGAGTATCAGGTGCGCGTGAGCCGGCGGCAGGCGTTGGCGGAACTGACCGTGACCGTGGAGCCGATGGACGCGGTGGACGGCGCGGAGTTGGGCAGGAGATTGGAGCGGGCGTTTGAGTCGAGCCTGGCGTTGCGGGTTTCGGTGGTGCCGGCCGCGCTGGGAAGTCTGCCGCGCTTTGAGTCCAAGGCCCGGCGGTGGACGCGGGAGTAGGGCGGTTTGGGGCTTGAATGTTTCACGCAAGCCTGCGTCATAATGCCTGCGCCGCTAATCCGGCGCATAAACAAATCAACACAACTGTTAAGCACCATGAAGAAACTGTTCACACTGTTCGCCGCCACGTTCATCGCGGCTTCCGCCTACGCCGGTGAGTTTCCGGACATCAGCATCGAAGACCTGAAGAAGGCCATCGAAACCAAGAAGGTCGTCGTCATTGATGTCAATGGCAGCGCTTCCTACAAGAAGGGCCACGTCCCCACCGCCATTGATTTCGCCGTCGCGAAGGCCAAGTTCGCCGAGGCCCTTCCGAAGGACAAGAACGCCCTCGTCGTCGCCTACTGCGGCGGTCCGAGCTGCAGCGCCTACAAGGCGGCGGCCACTGCGGCGGAGGAGCTTGGCTACAAGAACATCAAGCACATGAGCGCCGGCATCTCCGGCTGGCTCCAGGCTGGTGAGAAGACCGAGAAGGCGAACTAAGCCCCGATCAAGTTTCTGAAACGCCCCGTGCTCACGCGCGGGGCGTTTTTTTGTTTTGTTTGGAGCGCGGCATTCATGCCGCAGCAGGCCGGAGATTAGGAGCGCTACGGGAGCACCCTAAACAGACGAGAGTTTCTGCGGCCTGAAGGCCGCGCTCCAGTTTCACCAGTTCTTCGGCAATTCTGGCAGCGTCGCCTTGAGGATGCCACGGATGGTCTGTTTCTCGGCGGCGGGCAGGTAGGCGAACTCCTTGTCCGGTTTTGCCGTGTTCAGCGCCAGCGTGAGACGAGCCAAAATTCGTTGCTTCATTTCGGGCGGCAGCCCTTGGAAGGCGAGGCTGTAAATCATGTAGCTGCACCGGTGCTGGAAGAGCCGCGTGCGCAGATCAAAGTCCTTGAGCGACGCGCCACCGGGGCCGAGGCGGCGGACGCTTGCGAAGTCCGTCTTGAACTCGGCGTCGCCTGCGACGCCGCCTTGCGGCAGCGGCACTTCATCGGCGAAGAGCAGGTAGCGCGTCAATCCGTGCGCCTGTTCGTCAAGCTCCGCAGCGTGCGCGGCGGTGAGCTTGCCGTTGTCCTCGGCGAGATGCGTGCGTGTGCGGTAGGTGGCCTCGATGGTGCGGTTGATGAAACCGACTTGATGTTCGTGAACGAGCTGCGGCAGCACGTCGCTGCACGGGACCAGGTAGCGCTCGAAGTTGAACATCATCCCCGGCGTCGCGGAGATTTTCTGCAAGCCCTGCGGCGTGGACTGGCCGATGAGGTTGCCCCAGTGGTTCGTGAAGTTCGCCAGCCCCGTGACATACCAGCCGCCGAACCGCTGGTCCAGCGGGATGCCGTGCCCCGACTGTTCCTGGCGGAACGCCTTCAGGCTCCCGCCGCGCGGCCCCGGCACGACGGACTTCACCACGAGGCCGGGCACGTAGCCGGTGTCCTCGCGCGCGTGGCAGTTCATGCAGCGCGTCGCGCGGTCCGGGTGCGGCGGCTGTCCGTTGCGCGGAATGTCGAAGATGTAGTAGATGCCACCGAGATCGGGGTCCACGGAGACGACTTCGATTTTTCCGCCCACGACGTAGCCGAGGTAAATGTCCTCGTTGAAGAAAATCGCGCGCGGGCTGCGTGGCGAGATGAGGCTCAGTTGCAGGCTCGTCGTGGAGAAGACGAGCATCTGCGACGACGCCGGGATGTCGAGCGACTTGAGCACGCTGGCAACGAACGCCTTCTCGCTCGCGTAATCCAGCTCGACGCGGCCCGACTGCACGTTGGTCATCCAACGGCTGAAGCGATCGTGCGGGGTGTGCTTCCAGTAATCATGCGGCGGCTGGTCGAAGTCACGGTAGTCCGCGGCGGTGGCCGCGAGCACGCCCGCGAGGAGCAGCAGACCGACATGGATTTTGAACTTCATGTGCGATTCAGGATACGGACGCCCCCTCTGACGAAACAAGCGTCGCGGCGTTCAACAGCAGGAGAAGACTTCGCGTCCATCGGCACGTGCTTCTCGTCAAGTGGGCGGTCCATCGTTTCCGCCCGCGCCGAGCACGCGCGCCGCCTTCGCGGCGTCGAAGCTCCCCTCCCATTTCGAGACGAGGATGGTGGCCACGCCGTTGCCGATGAGGTTCGTGATCGCGCGCGCCTCGGACATCAGCCGGTCCACGCCAAGGATCAGCACCATGCCCTCGACAGGGATCGTGTGCAGCGACGCCAGCGTGGCCGCCAGCACGATGAACGCGCTGCCCACCACGCCCGCCGCGCCCTTCGAGGTGACGAGGCAGATCAGGATCACGGAGATTTCCTGCCACACGGTCAGCGGCGTGTTGGTCGCCTGCGCGATGAACAGGACGGCCATCGTCAGGTAGATGCACGAGCCGTCCATGTTGAAGGAGTAGCCCGCCGGCAGCACGAGCCGCACGACGGGCCGCGCGCAGCCCATGTCTTCCAGCCGCGTCATCATGCGCGGCAGCACCGACTCGGAGGACGCGGTGCCCAGCACGATGAAAAGTTCCTCCCGGATGTGTTTCAGAAACCGCCAGAGGCTCAGGCCGTTCAGCGCGAGCAGCGCGCCCAGCAGCGCGAAGATGAACACGGCGCAGGTCGCATAGACGCAGACCATGAGCCGCAACTGCGCCTTGAGCGATTCCACACCGAGGCTCGCGGTGGTGTAGGCGATGGCGCCGAACGCCGCCAGCGGAGCCAGTTTCACGATGAAGCCGATGAGGTGCATCAGCGCGTCGGCGAGCTGTTCGAGCAGCAGCACCACGGGCCGGCTCCGCTCGCCCATCGCCGAGAGCGCGAAGCCAAACAGCACCGAGAAGAACAGCACCTGGATGATGTCGCCGCGCGCGAAGGCGTCCACGATGCTGCTGGGAATGATGTTGAGGAGGAAGTCCCCGAGGCCGTGCGTGCCGCCCTGATTGACGTAGGAGCGGATGGCCTTGGTGTCGAGCTGCGCGGGGTCGGCGTTCACGCCGGCACCCGGTTGCAGCCACTTCACCACCACCCAGCCGATGAGGAGCGCCAGCGTGGTGACGGCCTCGAAATAGATGATGGCCTTCAGCCCGACGCGGCCCACGCGCTTGACGTTGCCCATGCCGGCGATGCCGACGACGACCGTGGTGAAAATGATGGGCGCGACCACCATGCGGATGAGCCGGATGAATCCGTCACCCAGCGGCTTGAGCTGCACGGCGAAGTCCGGCCACCTCAAGCCCACGACCACGCCGAGCACGATGGCGATCAGCACCTGGAAATACAGATGGCGGAGCAGCGACTGGCGTGGTGCGTCCGGAGCCGGGGTGGTCACGCGCCGTTTATAGGGCGGGGCAAAGAGTCAGGAAAGCAAATGCGTCGGAAAGGAGCGCCGGGCATCGCTCGGCTTGGCAGGCCGACGTCTCGGCGTGCCGGGCAATGCTTGGCGCTCCGCCAATCACTTTGTCGCCGACACCGCCTCGTCCGTCGCCTCGGCCAGCACGCCAAGCGATTCCTCCAACGCGTCGCGCGGAATCGTCAGCGGCGGGGCGATCTTCACCGTCTGGCCCCACGCCCCGACGGGCGCGAAGAGCAGCAGGCCCTTCCACATGCAGCGCTCGATGATGGCGTGCGCAAGATCGTGGTCGGGCTGCTTCGTCCCGCGCTTCACGGTCTGCATTCCGGCGACCAATCCGCGTGCGGTGACGTGGCCGATGACTTGCGGATGCTTCGCTTGAATTGCCTTCAAGCCTGCCAGCAATAGCGGCTCCAACGCGGCGGCGTTCTCCGTGAGCTTCTCGCGGACAATCTTCCGCACGCTTGCCAGCGCGGCGGCGACGCACACCGGGTTGCCCGTGTGCGTGCTCGTCATCGAGCCAGGTCCGAACTGATCCATCACACTCTCGCGGCCGATGACCGCAGAGAGCGGCAGCGAGCTGCTGATGCCTTTGCCGCAGCAGATGAGGTCGGGCGACACGCCGTAATGCGCGAACGCCCAAAATTTCCCTGTGCGCCCGAAGCCCGCCTGCACCTCGTCAAACGTGAGCACGATGTTGTGCTGGTCGCACCACGCGCGGAGCTGGCGCACGAACTCGACCGGCGCGAAGTCAGGCCCGACGCCCTGATACGTCTCCATGATGACGCCGGCGACATTCTCCGGTTGCAGTCCGCGCGCGCTGACGGATTGCAGAAAAGCTTCAAAGCTCGTGTCCTCCTGCCAGTAGCCGTCGGGGAACGGCGCGGTGATGATCGCGGGGTCTTCGTTGACGATCCAATTTTTCTGCCCCGCCATGCCGCCCGCCTGTTGCGAGCCGAGCGTGCGCCCGTGAAAGCCGCGCTCCCACCCGATGATTCCGATCTTCTTGTTGCCGCCGACCTTGATGCCGTGCGCGCGGCTCAACTTGATCGCGCATTCCGTCGCCTCCGAACCGGTGGTGAGGAGAAAAACTTTCTTCAAGCCCTCGGGCGCGAGGCCCGCGAGCAGTTCGGCCAGCTCCGCGCGCTCCTCGCTGGGGAAGCAGTAATTGTGCAGCAGGTTGCTGTTCACCTGGTCGAGGATGGCTCGCTTCACCTCCGGCGCGCAGTGGCCGGCATTGGTCACGAGCACGCCGCTCGACCAGTCGAGCCAGCGGTTGCCGTGCTTGTCATAGACGGAAATGTCCTGCGCGTGGTCCCACACGATGGGCGGCTGCCCGCGCATGGACTGCGGCTCGAACTGCCGCAGCCGCTCCAGCGTCGCGACCGAGTCCGGGTGCGGCACCGGCGTGACGATGCGGCGATACTTGGTCTCGACGTGCGGGACGGTGCGCGGGGTGATGCTGAATTCTTTGCCCATAGTGCGGGTGACGATGTGGTCTCCCGCCCCAACGGGCTACGCGAAAAATCTCTCCTTCCAATGCTTTTGTGATAAGGGGCCGTTCGTTGGCGCGGTGTGGTCGCTTGGACGATTTGCCGCAACGCAAAGGCGCGGAGATGCGCAGAGGATCACACGCCGTCCCGCTTCGTTGCTGAGCGGCGCCCGTGCCTTCCGCTTCGCGCAATTTTGGGACTCTGCGGCTTGGCGTTGAAGCCCAGTTCGTCTGTGTCGCCCGCGCTGGGCAAGAGCCTGCGGATTGAACTCGTGGCGGCATGAGTGCCGTAGGCGCGGCAAGATGGCAGTCCAGGGCCAAGCGAGAGGGTGGCGTGCGCCAGCCCCGAACGACGCCCTGGGTTAATCGTTCAAGAAAAAACTTCCAATCCTTGTAAGGGCGGCAGCAGTTTTTGAAACCATTAAGCCGTTCGCGCGGCGTTGGTAGCCGCAACGATTCCCTCTTTTCCTGTTCTGTTGCTCGAAGTTTCACCGGTTCGTGCTCCAAATGCGATGGAATCGTTATCCGAGACTCTCCAAGAGGCGTTGTCTGGCTCAGGCGCGTGTTCTCGCAACTTGAGAACTGCGGTAAGCCGCCATGTCACATTCAATCGCGAGCAGGTTGTCGCCTTGCTCTTTGAGCATGATGTCGATCCGGAATCTGCCAGCGCCATGCTGTCATTCGATTTCGTAACATTCGATCTCCAACAACTCGACGACTTGCTCCTCGGATGGGGATATGTAATAAGCCATGCTGGATACGCCGTCGTTTCTCCGCTCGAACCTCCTGTTGCTGACTCCGAAGGTGCGGGCTTACTAGGGGCAGGATGAATTCGTCCGCTTCACGCCGAAATCCTGCTTGCCGTGCTGTTGCCTTCTGACGAACACTCGCGCTCGTGTTTCCGAGTGGCAGCGGCAGGACAACTTCTTTGGCGGTGCTGGGTGGAGCTTGTCTGGTCGGCGTCACCTCGCCGGCTGGGGCGCTGGGCATCCGCATCGCCGACCAGGATCCGCTCGCGACCGCGCGCGGCAACGCCTTCGCCGCCACGGCGGACAATCCCTCAGCGATCTATTACAATCCCGCCGGCTTGACGCAACTTGAGGGCCACCACTTTCGCTTCGGCGCTTACGCCATCGCGCTGAACTCGCAGTTCACCGCCCCGGGCGCGAAGTTCGACACCAAGAGCCGCGTGGATTTCGCGCCGCAGTTTTACTATGCCTACGGGATGAAGGAGCAGCCGCTGGCGTTTGGCGTGGGGCTTTACGCGCCTTACGGGCTGGCGCTGGAGTGGCCGAACAACGCGAACTTCGGGCCGGTTTACGGCAAGATGACCTACCTCACGCTGAACCCGGTGGCTGCGTGGCAGGTGCATCCGACGTTCTCCGTCGCGGCCGGGTTGACGCTGAATTACGCGGACACGGAAATCCGCCAGCAGGCGGCGGCGTTCGCGCCAGCCAGTGTGAACCGGTTTCGGGGCGAGGACATTGACGCGGGCTTCAACCTCGGTTTGCTCTGGCAGCCGTTCAAACAGCACAGCTTCGGCGTCAACTACCGCAGTCCGACGACACAGAACTTCTCAGGGAGCTCGCAGACCACCGGCACGGGCATCGGCGCGTTCGATGTGAGCGGGGCGGCGAGCGCGCGCATTCCGTTCCCGCGCCACGTCGTGTTCGGCTACTCGTTCCGTCCGACGCCGGAATGGAACTTCGAGTTCAACGCGGACTGGACGCAGTGGGACCGGCTGACGACGGTGAACTTCGTGCAGCCAGCGGGCACGTTTCCAGTCCCGTTCAACTGGCGCTCCAGTTGGTTCTACGAGTTTGGCGTGACGCGCCAGTTCGAGGGCGGCTGGCGCGCAAGCGCGGGCTACATTTTCAGCGAGAATTCCGTTCCCGACGCGAACTTCTCGCCGCTCGTGCCGGATTCGGACCGGCACATTTTCAGTCTCGGTGTCGGTCGCCAGCAAACGCGAGTGAGCTGGGACGTGGCATATCAGTTGGGATGGGGACCCAGTCGCACCGTGGCCGGCAACACGCTGGCCTTTCCGCTTCCACCTCCAACCACCACTGCCAATGGCCGCTACACCTTCCTCAGCCACGCCATCACCGCTGCGGTCGGCCTTCGTTTCTGAAGCCGCCGCGCCGCGCCCGACCTTGCTCATCGTGGACGATGAGGAGGGGCCGCGGCAGTCACTGCGCGTCGTGTTCAAGGAGCTTTACGACGTGGTGCTCGCCGACAGCGGCCCGAAGGCGCTCGAAATCGCGAAGGCCCGCCATGTGGACGCCGCCGTGCTCGACATCCGCATGGCCGGCATGTCCGGCACGGAGCTGCTCGGCCTGCTGAAACAGCTCGATCCGCGCATCGAGGTGGTGATGCTCACGGCCTACGAGACGCTCGACACCGCACGGCAGGCGCTCCGTCACGGCGCGTGCGACTACCTCACCAAGCCGTTTGACATCTCCGTCATCCGCGACGCCGTCGCCAACGCGATGCAGCGGCGCGCGCTGACAGAGACGATGGCCGATGGCTCGCGCCGCGTGCAGGAGTTGCAGGAGGAACTCCGCAATTTGCAGATGCAGGGCGAGATGGCGCGCTCACAGAACGAGATTTACGCCAGCGTGATGCACGACATCGGCAGCCCGCTCACCGCCGTCTCGGTGATGCTCCAGATGGTCAGCATGGACTTGGAAGCCACCCGCGGGGGCGCGCCCCACTCCGTGAAGGACCAGCTCTCGCGCGTGAACCAGCAGGTCGCGCGCTGCATGGAGATTTCCCGACGCTACCTCAACTACGCCCGCGAGCGTTCCACGCAGCGGCAGGCGGTGCGGCTCAACCAGGTGCTCTCCGACGTGCGCGAACTGCTCCGCGCGCATCCCAGCGGCCGGCGCCATCAGCTTAACGTCCATCTTCTGCCCGCCGACCTGACCCTGCGCATCAACGGGACGGACCTGATCCAAGTGCTGCTGAACTTGGTGGCCAACGCCTTCCAGTCCTCCGCTCTGCCGCTGCAAGTCGAAGTCTTCGGCGAGTATCACGACGACGCGGTTCCCCCGGCGGCGCTGGCCGACTCGGCACGCAGCATTTTTGTGAATCGCGACTCCTTCGTCAACGAGCCGCCGATGGTGGCCCTCCGCGTGAGCGACACCGGGCCGGGCATTTCCGAAAGCATCCTGCCGAAAATCTTCGAGAGCTACTTCACCACCAAATCACCGGGGGAGGGCACGGGGCTGGGTCTTGCCATCGTGAAGCGGCTGGTGGCGCAGGCGAAGGGCGGCCTCCAAGTGCAGACCGAGCCGGGCCGGGGGACGACCTTCACGGTGTTCCTGCCCGTGGAGATTGGTTAACCCCCAGCGCGAGCAATACCGCCCGCGTTTCGTCGTCCACACTAGCTTGGCTGCGAATACTCCTGCTCCAGCTTCTTCGCGCACTCCGGGCAGATGCCGTGCGACGCCTTCACGCCGGTGTGCTGGGCGAAGTGCTGTTCGATGGTGAACCACTTCTGCTCGACCTCGATCTTCCGGCACCACGCGCAGACATGGAGGAAGGACTCCAGATAGCTCAGGCGCGAGACGATGAGGTAAATTTTGTAGGCCGAGAAAATCCACAGCAGGATGACCACGCCGGACTTCGCGGAGACTTCCAGGTAGGTCTCCGTGTTGTCGTCACCCACGCCCAAGTGCTGCCAGATGCCGAACAGCTTGTCCGCCCACAGCACCATGACGATGGTGATAAAACCCAGCCCGTGCCAGAAGAGCGCCTTGTGCCAGTGGACTTCCTGTTTGGGCGGCGGCGGAACTTTTTTGTCGGCGTCGCTTGCTTTCGGATTGGTTGAAGTGTCCATGTTGGTAGTATAGCCGTTCCACCGACCGTTTCAAATTCGCCTGGGCAACTTGTGGCTGGGGTTTCTCGCGGTCAAAGACGCTGTCAGCCGGGTTGACGTTTATTGAGCAAAGAATTCACTCGCGGACGCGAAAAGCGAGCAAAAAAGACGGGTCTGTAACCCGGTAAAGTTTCGCTGGCCCGTTCACTCGGAGCTGTTTATCCGACGGCTCTGTGATGCGGAATTGCCGAGCAGCCTGACCAGGTCCTCAATTTCCCACGCCTGCTGTCGCATGGACAAAACATCCGCCGCGTGCCCGTGCTCCCACACCGCGTTGCGGATGACGAGGGCCGCGTCGCCAAGCAAGCGCGGCTGCGCGAGCCAGCCGCCGAGATAACCGGCGAGCACATCGCCGCTGCCGCCCTGGCCGAGCTGCGGATTGCCGGAGGAGTTCACGAACAACTCGCCGCGCTCGTGCCCGATGAGCGTGTGCCGGCCCTTGAGCACCACCCAGCAGCCGATCAGGTGCCGGGAAATCTGCCGCACAGCGGCGGCGTGATCTGCCAGCACACGCGCCTTCGCGATCTGCAGCAAGGCAGCCGCTTCGCCCGGATGCGGCGTCACAACTCGCACGGCCCCGCTGGGCGTCGGCCGGGCCGGAAGCCACGCCAGTGCGCTCGCGTCCGCGATCACCGGCAGCGGCGATTCGTGCCACAGGCGAACCGCCTCCTGCACCAGCGCCCTCGGCATGTCCATGCCCGCGAGACCGGGGCCGATCAAAATCGCCGAGCATGACCTGGGCAGCGCCGGATCGTCCGCCCACGGATGCACCATCGCCTGCGCGAGCTGCGCCGCGACCAGCGGATACGCGCGCTCCGTCGTGAACACGCTCACCAGTCCCGGCATCGCCCGCAACGCACCGCGCGCCGCCAGCACTGCCGCGCCGTGATAGCCTTGGCTGCCCGCGATGATGGCGAGGTGGCCGAAAGTTCCCTTGTGTCCGTCCACCGGACGCGGGGGCGGGAAATGCGCGAAATCCTCTGGCAACGTCCAGTTCAACTCCGTGCGGAACGGACACGGCATTAGCCCAATGTCCGTCGCGACCTCCAGTCGTCCGGTGAAAGGCGCCGCACTCGGTCGCAACAACCCCTGCTTCATCGCGCCGAACGTCACCGTCACCGTCGCGCGCACCGCATCGCCGAGCGGCTCGCCCGTGTCCGCGTCCAGGCCCGACGGCACATCCACCGCGAGAATGGGGACGCGCGACGCGTTCAACGTCTGGACCAAACGCAACCACTCTCCTTCAAGCGGCCGGCTCAAACCGATGCCAAACAACCCGTCCACGATGAGCGCTCCGGCGAAGTCACGCGCAACCGGAATGGCGTCGGCGGGATTCGTCACCTTCATCACGCGCACCTTGCGATCGGCCATCACTTCGGCGGCGAAGCGCGCGTCATCGCCGTTGTGGCCCTTGCCCGCGAGCACGAGGATTTCATCACCCGACCGAGTTAATCGCAGCGAGTGGCGCGCCACGGCCAAACCGGCGCGGCGCATCACCGATTCCTCGGACACGCCCGCTGCCCACGTCGCGCGCTCCCACTCGCGCATCTGTGCGATGGTGATGACTGGTGTTGGCACGGCGCGATTAAGCGACAATTCACGGTGCGACGCAACGCCGTGCCGACGACTAAGAGCGACCAGCACAGGTGGAGACCAGACTTACTTCATCCGCGAGTTTGCAAATTTGCTGGTAATACTCCTCTTGACTGAGTCCCAGCGCGGCGCTGCCGAACGCCTCGGCGTC